>NZ_UAQP01000014.1:300000-512500 GCF_900445985.1 Brevundimonas vesicularis | reverse complement strand
GTTTGGCACCTCGATGTCGGCTCATCACATCCTGGGGCTGGAGCAGGTCCCAAGGGTATGGCTGTTCGCCATTTAAAGTGGTACGTGAGCTGGGTTCAGAACGTCGTGAGACAGTTTGGTCCCTATCTGCCGTGGGTGTTCGAAGCTTGAGAGGATCTGTCCCTAGTACGAGAGGACCGGGATGGACATACCTCTGGTGTACCTGTCATGGTGCCAGCTGTGCAGCAGGGTAGCTAAGTATGGAATAGATAACCGCTGAAAGCATCTAAGCGGGAAACTAACCTCAAAACAAGGCTTCGCTGAGGATCGTGGAAGACTACCACGTTGATAGGCCAGGTGTGGAAGTGGGGCGACCCATGAAGCTTACTGGTACTAATAATCCGATCGGTTTGATCGTTTCTCAGCAAAACTCATTCGATGATTGCTCCTTGACCAGAGCAATCTCAGACAATGTCTTCTCATCATCCGCTGTCCCCCTGGTTGACCTGGTGGCTATGTCGGAGGTTCCCCACCCGATCCCATTCCGAACTCGGTCGTTAAGCCCTCCAGAGCCAATGGTACTTCGTCTCAAGGCGCGGGAGAGTAGGTCGCCGCCGGGTCTACCAGGCGGACAGCCGATGATGAATAAAAACCGCAACCGCGGTCCTTCTCGAAACCGTTCTTCCTTCACGATACACTACCGTTTGCCGCGGGATGGAGCAGCCCGGTAGCTCGTCAGGCTCATAACCTGAAGGTCGTAGGTTCAAATCCTACTCCCGCACCCAAAATAACAAAAAGCCCCACCGCACAAAGCCGTGGGGCTTTCTGCTGTCCGGCGAACAGATTTTGACGCGCAGAGGTCGCGATCCGGCAAAACCCTAATGCGGCGGCCACTTTAGCGTCAGGCCGATCCTGCGAGGCCGCAAAGGGGCGATGGCCTGGTCGTCCCGGAAGCGGAACGGGTCGCTATAGGCGAAGGTGTTGGCCCTTGTGTCGAACAGGTTGGCGACGAAGACGGTCGCGGTCCCCGCCAACGCCTTGACGCCCACGGCCGGTCTTCCGGTGTCGTAATCGCCCATTCGATATTGCTGACGTCCGTCGAACGTCAGGCGCGACGCGCCGACGTAGGAAAGGCTCCCGTCGGCAAGCGGCTCCAACGCTCTCCCAGCGGACGCAGCCAGCTGCAACCAAATTCGCCGAGGCCCTTGGCGCTCCGGGCAAACCCTCATCACGACAAGCATCAAACCACGCGCTGGGAGGTGATACGTGGGTCGGCAACAAGCCCGTTGGCGAAAAGCCCAAGCGTCTCAGAGGGACGATGGGCAAGCTAAGCCTAACATAGGCTCGGCACGCTGCTGCCGCGCGACTAGATTCTGCCGCTTCGCATGACAACGACCGCGATCAGCGTCAGGAAGACCATGGCTGCGGCCGCTATGGCGAGGGCCGTGATGCGAAAGGCGCCGCGTGTCGGCTTGTTGGGACGGTCCTCGTAGCCGATCGGGACTTTGCGGGGTTCTTTGTCGGTCATGGACGATCAACGCACGGAGGCGGTTCGCGTTCGCCGACGCGTGAGAGCCTTCGGCGCAACCAAGGCCGCGCCGAAGGCTCTTGATGTTCTCAGAAGCGGTAGGCGACGCCGACCCGAAGGTTGCGGCCGGGCAGGGGGGCGATGTCCTTGAGGAAGGACACGTGTTCGCGGGCTTCCTCGTCCGTCAGGTTCCGCGCCTCAGCGAACAGGGTGACGTTCTGCTGGGCGAAGGGACGGACGGCGACCGAGGCGTTGACCAGGGTGTAGTCGTCGGTCGGCAGTTCGAATTCATTGGCGACCCGGTCCTGCTCTCCGACGTGGCGAACCTCGGCGCTGGCGTCGAACCTGGTCGATGTCCAGGCCAGACGTCCGGTGACGGAGTAGGGCGGGATCCGCGCGGCAGGGCCGAAGTCCGTCTGGGCGTGGACATAGTCGGCCGCGCCTTCCAGCGACAGTTTGCGATCGCCGTCCTGCCAAAGCGCATAGGCGCCTTCCAGCTCGAAGCCATAGAATTTGGCATCGGTCTGGACGAAACGGTAGATCGGGAAGAACTCGTCCTCTTCCTCGAAATAGAATTGGTCGCCTGTCGGCCGTTCGTCGATGAAGCCGTTATACCAGGAGTGATAGACGTGCAGATCGCCGGTGAACCGGCCGCGGTCATAGTGGGCAGTGCCCTCCAGCGTCGTCACCTTCTCGGAGTTCAGCGTCAGGTCGCCGGTCTCGTAGGCGGCGGTGGCGATGTGAACGCCATCGGCGAACAGCTCGACCTCGCTGGGCGCGCGCTCGTTGTGGGCCAGGCTGAGGCCCAAGAACAGGCCGGCGGTCGGGCGGATGAAGGCGGCGGCGGACGCCGACCAGTTGTCGAACTCGCGCGTGACTTCGCTGGCGCCGCCGATGGGCGTGCCGCTGAGTTCGCGCCGGTCATAACGCAGGCCGCCCTCGAAGCCATGGTTGCCGAGGTCCAGACGCTGCACCGTATAGAGGCCGAGTTCGTCGATCTTGACGGAGGGCACGAAGGCCTCCTCGCCGATGGCCTCGAAGTTGCGCGACAGGGCCTGGACCCCGACGGCGCCGTTCCAGCCGTTGCGTTCGCGCTGAACCAGGTCCGCACGGCCTTCCCAGCCGTCGGAGTTGAAGATGGTGCCAGGCTCACCCACGGCCTCGAACTCGGTGTGGGTGTAGTCGGCATGGCCGTAGGAGCCGCGCAGGGCCGCGAAGGGGCCGCTGTCGAAACGGTATTCGCCGCGCGCGTCCCACCGCTTCTGGTTCAGCTTGATGAAGACCGATTCCTCGGCGACCGTGCCGTATTCGCTGTCGGTGTTCTTGTAGGAGACGCCGGCGAAGCCCTTGTCGCCGATGTAGGAACCGCCGACGCCCCAAGCTTCCAGGTCGGTATAGCTGTTGGGCTGGGTTCCGGTGTCTTCCCGCGCGAGGCCTTCGGCGGCGGCGCGCCTGGCGGAAATGGCCGGGGCCGGGATGTCATAGTCGTCGGTCTTGCGCTTCACCCCATCGACGTTGAAGGCGAAGTTTCCACCGCCGACGGTCACGCGTCCGAAGGCGCTGCGGCCGTCATCGACGCTGGAAGCCTGGGTGGAGACCACGCCGGACACGCCGCCCTCGGGGATTTCGGTGGGGATGCGATCGTCCAGAACATTGACCACGCCGCCGATGGCCGAGCCGCCATAGACCAGCGTCGCGGGCCCGCGGATGATCTCGATACGATTGGCCTCGGCCGGATCGGTGGCCACGGCGTGGTCGGGCGAGACAGAGCTCGCGTCGATCAGGCCGATACCGTTGGTCAGCACCTGGACGCGCGGCCCGCTGAGGCCGCGAATGACGGGTCGGCTGGCGCCAGGCGCAAAGTCGGTCGAACGGATGCCCGGACGCCCGCTCAGCATATCGCCGAGCGAGGCCGCCGGCGCCGTGGCCAGGGTCTGTTCGTCCACGACGTCCGTCGCGATCACCGAGGCCCGCTGGCTGATGCCATAGGGTGCGCCGGTGACGATGATATCGCCCAACTCCGCCGGGGCTTGCGGAGCGGACTGCGCGGCGGCGGCGCCTGCCAGAATCGTGGAGCCTGCCGCCGCCATGAGCAGGGATCGCGAGACGCTTGAGGGACGCATGGAAAAACTCTCAGCCTGGGGAGGAAGTGACTTGTTACGAGATAACGTCACATCGACTTTGCGCAATCAAGAACCCGACGACGATTTTGTGTCGGACGTGTCTTCGCGAGCATCGCGCGCCTGAGACGACGTCGTGGAATATTCTGGAGGAAAATGGCGCGCCGCAGTGGATGATGCTGAGAACTATTCCGTCGTCGTAGGCTGGGCAGCTTAAGCGCGAAACGCGCCAGCAGCGGAAATTACCACCTTGTCGAGGAGCAGACATCAGAGGAGGCGTCACCCGCCGAAGATCGAACCCCTTGTTGGCGCGTCTGTTCTGCCGTGGCACCCTGCTAGACTATGAAACGTATCCTGACCGGCGTTGCTGTTGCCACAATCCTGATCATCATCTGGCTGTGCGCCGTCTTTCGACCGAATGGCGATGTCGGGGCGTTTTTTCAGCACCCGGCGACAGCCGCGTGGATCCAGGCCGTTGGATCGATTGCTGCCATCCTCGCGGCCGTCTGGATTGATCGTGGCAGCGCACGTCGGGCAGCTCACCAGGAAGCTGGCCGTCAAGCGGCGGCCGTTGGCGATTGGACGCGGCTCTCAATCGATACACTGGAGGTTCTGCGGGAGACGCATCAGTTTCGTCGATAACGGCACCACCGGGCAAGCCGAGTGGTTGGAGTTGGGCCGGCTCGTCACCAATCAGAAGGCGATCGCGGACATGTATCTTCGCGATCGCCCGCCGTCTCCTGCGACCGGATGGCTCCTGGTTTCGCTGTCCACGTATCTCAACAGTGTGGCATTGGCGTTCAACGACCTCTTCAGCAAACAGGGCGACCCTGACGCTCAACGATCGCTGATCGAGACTAACTGGAAGGCGGGCGAGGCGGTATGGGCCGATTTCCGGGCGGGAAAACTAGATTTAGGCTCAGGACTCATAGCCAGAACAGCACGGTAGCGGCGAGGGCTATGGCGGACAGGAAGACGGTCGGACAGAGATCGTAGCGGGTGGCGACCCGCCGCCAGTCTTTCAGGCGTCCAAACATGATTTCGATCCGGTTTCGCCGCTTGTAGCGTCGCTTGTCGTAGCGGATGGGTTCGGTGCGGGTTTTGCGGCCTGGGATGCACGGCGTGATCCCCTTGGCCTGCAAGGCGTCCCGGAACCAGTCGGCGTCGTAGCCTCGGTCTCCCAGAAGCCACTGGGCGCGGGGCAGGCTGTCCAGGAGAGCGGCAGCGCCGATGTAGTCGCTGACCTGACCCGCTGTCATGAAGAGGCTGATGGGCCTTCCGTTCGCATCGGTCACGGCGTGAAGCTTGGTGTTCATGCCGCCTTTCGTGCGTCCGATCAGTCGCCCGAGACCCCCTTTTTTACCCGCAGGCTCGAAGCCGTGCGGTGCGCCTTCAGATAGGTCGCGTCGATCATGACCGTGCGGCGTTCGGTCTGAGCCCCGGACAGGCCCTCCATCATCCGGATGAAGACGCCAGCCTCACTCCATCGCTTCCAGCGGTTGTAGAGGGTCTTGTGCGGCCCGTAGGCCGCCGGCGCATCTCGCCAGCGCAGGCCGTTGCGGTTGACGAAGATGATCCCGCTCTGGTCGTTGGCGGACCACAGGTCTTTCAGCTCGTCGGTGTAGAGGCCTTTCAAATCTTCTGGCGTCGACATGGATGTTCCTGCTGGATGAGTTGATTGGATGTCGTGCGGACGTTCGGAAAGCCGCTTCGGCCCCGTTAGCGATGAGCCAACTATCCGTTCCGGCGAATCCTCTCGTTAGCGCCGGAACAAGAACAGGCTCGATCTTGTTAGGCCCACTGGAAACCCGCGCGATCAGCGTCAGGCCTGAGGGATGTATGCAAACGACAAACTACGAGTTCATCGGATGGGACGCGCTGCTCTATGAGTGGGCGCCCAAGGTGATCGGCGCTGTGCTGATCCTCATCGCGGCTTGGTTTATCGGCAAGGCCGTGAAATGGGCCCTGGCGAAGGGGATCAATCGTATTCCTGGCGCCGCCAAGGCGAGCACTAGTGACAACCCGAAGCACTCGGTCGGCGCCAGCCTGGGAGATGTCGCCTTTTGGCTAATCCTCTTGTTCGGTGTCGTCGCCGCCCTCGGCGTCCTGAACCTGGGCCAGGTCGTCACGCCCCTGAACTCACTGCTCACGCAGGTCGCGTCCTTCGTGCCGAGCGTCCTCGGCGCGGTCCTGATCTTCTTCATTGGGTTTGTAGTCGCGACTTTGGCCAAGCGAGTCGTCGAGGCTGCACTGCAGGCCGCCAACGCGGATCGCTGGCTTGAGAAGGCCGGCCTGACCAAGGCGACGGGCTCGACTGGCGTCAGCACCGCGATCGGCACCCTGGTGTTCGTCCTGATTCTGATCCCCATCACGATCGCGGCGCTGGAGCAGCTGGGCATCGAGTCATTGACGGTTCCGGCGGTTGCCGTGCTGTCGACTGTCTTGGCTGCGATCCCGCATGTTCTCGCCGCTGCCATCGTTTTGGCGGTGGGTTGGTTCATCGGTCGCTGGGTCGCCCAGCTGATCGAACGCATCCTGCCGGCGACTGGGTTCGATCGCAGCATCTCGAGCCTGACGGCTCTGACCGCCACGACTCAGGCGCCGGCCGCGCCGAAGCCGACCGCGGCTCCCTATGCCGGTGACGTGACACCGGCTACCGCAAGGGCTCTAGGTAGTGATGTGCCCAAGCCGATGACGCCGTCCAGCATCGTGGGCAAGATCGCAATGGCGGCGATCGTCGCCTTCACGGCGGTCGAGGCCGCCAAGCTTCTGCAGTTCGGCACGATCGCCGTGACGCTGCAGGAAATCCTGGCCCTGGCCGGACACGTCATCGTCGGCGGGATCATTATCACCGCCGGCGTGCTGATCGGCGGTGTCTTCGCCAACCTGATCAACAAGGGTACGGGCGGCGCCGATGGCTTCGCCTCCACCCTGGTGCGTTGGGCCACGATCGCATTGGCGACGGCCATGGGCCTTCGCTTCATGGGCATCGCCGACGATATCGTCCTTCTCGCCTTCGGCCTGATCCTGGGGGCGGCTGCGGTGGCGGCAGCGCTAGCCTTCGGGCTCGGCGGGCGCGACGCCGCCAGCAAGGTGGCCCAGATGTGGGCCGACAAGGTCACGAAGACCCCGCCCCAGTGAGACCCGCGGCCGACGATCGACGAGATCGCCGGCCGCATTCTTTTCCCCATTAACGACGAGTTCGACATGACCGATAACCGCGATCGCGACCCTCGCCTGACCCCAGTGGCCCCGGCCTGGCGCAAATACCTCCCCTGGATCATCGGAGCCGTCGTGCTCCTGCTGCTGCTACTCATGCTGACCCGCTGTGGCGACGACCGCGCCGCCATGGATCCCGCAGCGACTGACGACGCCGCCGTAGCTCCGACGACCGAGCCGCCGGTCATGCCCGCCACAAATGCTTCCGTTGGGGTTTCGGGGCTGGACGCCTACCTCGCTGGCTCGGACGCCGCCCCGCGCACTTTCGCGTTCGAGCGCGTCAACTTCGACACCGGCAGCAGCACCATTCGGCCCCAGGATCGTCCCGAGATCGCGGCCGTCGCCGCTGTTCTGAGCCGCTACCCGAATGCCAAGATCCGCCTGTACGGCTATGCGGACGCGCGCGGCTCCGACGCCGCGAACCGAACCCTCGCCCAGGCCCGGGCCGACATCGTCCGTTCCGCCTTGACGGCAGCCGGCGTGGATGCCCGCCGTATCGAGGCGCTTTCAGGCGGGGAAACCAACCCCGTCGACAGCAACGCCACCGCCGGAGGACTGGCTGAAAACCGCCGCACGGAACTGGTTGTCGTCCAGCGCTAACCGCACAGGCCGGGGCTAGCGCCCGGGCCATCCACCTTCAGAGGAGACGTCATGAGCTTTTTCGGAAGAATTTGGGACAAGATCACCGGCCATAAGGCGCGTCCGACGACGCCTCAGGCCCAAGCGCCCACGAGCACCCCAGTCTCGGCACAGCCCGTTCCTGCGGCGCCCGCCACTCCCTTCACGCCTCAACCGGTTGACGTGGACCAGATCCTCTCCCAAATGGCCGAGATGAAGGGCGGCGGCGGAAACTGGCGGACATCGATCGTCGATCTGCTCAAGCTACTCGACC
Organism: Brevundimonas vesicularis; assembly: GCF_900445985.1. Taxonomy (GTDB): domain Bacteria; phylum Pseudomonadota; class Alphaproteobacteria; order Caulobacterales; family Caulobacteraceae; genus Brevundimonas; species Brevundimonas vesicularis_D. Next base: position 504,762 of record NZ_UAQP01000014.1, on the reverse strand, counting down.
TGGATTCCAGCCTCGACGCCCGCAAGGACCTCGCCGATGAGTTGGGCGTGCACGCTGGCGCTCATGGCTCGGCGGAACAGAACATCGCCCTGTCCAAAGCGGTCTGGCGAAAGCTTGCGGAGAATGGCGGCCAGGTTCCGGCCAGCCTGCGAGACTAATCGAACAGGTCGATGTCGGCTCAAGACACTGCTGCGATTCTCCTGCTCGCTCGCCACCTGGATGTGGAAGAGCCTTCGCCTGGGCAATCCAAATGGACGGATATCAAGGCGGCCATCGACGGCCTGAGCGATGATCGCCTTGATGCATCGATCCGCTATTTCGGTCAGGCGGGCTCGCCAATCACCGCCCGCGCGGCTGAGATGTTGACGGATTTGATGATGGCGAGGATGGTCCGCCTATTGGGCGTGTCGAGATCGGAGCGACAATAGCGCCTCGGACTGGGCGCGGTACAGAGGGTGTCAGTATGAAGCGCTTCTTGCGAGACAACGGCCTGACCCTAGGCTCAGGACTCATAGTCAGAACAGCACGGTAGCGGCGAGGGCTATGGCGGACAGGAAGACGGTCGGACAGAGATCGTAGCGGGTGGCGACCCGCCGCCAGTCTTTCAGGCGTCCAAACATGATTTCGATCCGGTTTCGCCGCTTGTAGCGTCGCTTGTCGTAGCGGATGGGTTCGGTGCGGGTTTTGCGGCCTGGGATGCACGGCGTGATCCCCTTGGCCTGCAAGGCGTCCCGGAACCAGTCGGCGTCGTAGCCTCGGTCTCCCAGAAGCCACTGGGCGCGGGGCAGGCTGTCCAGGAGAGCGGCAGCGCCGATGTAGTCGCTGACCTGACCCGCTGTCATGAAGAGGCTGATGGGCCTTCCGTTCGCATCGGTCACGGCGTGAAGCTTGGTGTTCATGCCGCCTTTCGTGCGTCCGATCAGTCGCCCGAGACCCCCTTTTTTACCCGCAGGCTCGAAGCCGTGCGGTGCGCCTTCAGATAGGTCGCGTCGATCATGACCGTGCGGCGTTCGGTCTGAGCCCCGGACAGGCCCTCCATCATCCGGATGAAGACGCCAGCCTCACTCCATCGCTTCCAGCGGTTGTAGAGGGTCTTGTGCGGCCCGTAGGCCGCCGGCGCATCTCGCCAGCGCAGGCCGTTGCGGTTGACGAAGATGATCCCGCTCAGCACCCGGCGGTCATCCACCCGCGGCTTGCCGTGGCTCTTGGGGAAGAAGGGCTCCAGCCGAGCCATCTGCTCGCCCGTCAGCCAATACAGATCGCTCATATCCAGACTCCTCAGGAGCCTGAATCAGATCGTTCGCCTCACATCAATGGGTCCTGAGCCTAGGATGCAGGCTGTCTCGACCAGTTCGCGCCCAAGATCTTCTACCAGCGCGACGTAGGATGGGAACAATACGCGATAGAGCTGCTGATCATCATTCAGCACTGCCATGAAATCAGCGAGGTCGCATTTGAACGCAGACCCGCTGGGGTCTGTCATCACCTGCGGTGCCGTTGATGTGATTGGGAAGCTGTTTACGTAGGTTCGATATGAGGCGAGCGCCATTTCAGATGCAAAGCGGAATCGCGTGAGGTCCCGCCATCGGTCCCACATTTCGTAGCGCACCCAGGCCATCACCCTATCCTCTGCGCGAAATCATGAAAAATCACGATACTCGACATTTCCAGAGCGAGAATCCAATGCTGTTAACGGCACCCGCCAAACGCTGCTGTGATTTAGATCCGCAATGTTCAACACTGATTATCCCACCTGATGGTGAGCATAATAGGTTCCTGAGATGGACAACGGCAGCGTGAATCCTAGATCACGGCCTGGGAGGGCGGATCTAGATAATTCGGCCCGCGCATTGCTAGCTTTTCTAGAACGCAATCGAACGGAGAAATTCTTCGAATACCCTTTCGAACACTCCTATCCTCATAATTGCTGCGAGAGCGTGTGCCTGATCCTGACCTTTCTCCTGGAAGAAAAATACGCGCTTGATAACGTCACAATCATCAAGGGTACGCGGCGAGACGTCTACGAACACCACTTTTGGGTCATGGTCGGCGACCTGACCTATGACCTCACAGCGCACCAGTTTCCTGGGCATGAACCAATCATAGGCGTGCTGGCACACGAGCTATTTCTCGATGAATTTCCCGAGTGGGAGATCGAGACAGAGCGAGATTTCGTTGACCGTGCCCGAGTGATTTCGGGCTATCACGCGGGCGTCATACCGTTTTAATCTGTTGTCGGTCTGTCTTCGGTCGCGACGCACAGGCCGACCGGCGCGCGTGTCGAGAACTGGTGGTCTAACTGCCTTCGAAGCGCCGGTATCGATCGACATGAGGTCAGTGGTTTTCGTACGTGTGGGCAGCAGGGCCTACAGGGACGTGACTTTGCACGGCGAGCACCTTTCGTGGTTGCGCAGAAACGGGATGCTCGCCAACGGCGCCTCGTCTATCTGGGGCGAACCACTTTCACCCGCCCAGTCTTGTCTTCCTGGGAAGTGCAGCCCTTCGGAATGGCGACCACCCGTCCATCCGACCCTTGCCGTGACGTGCCCCCCGGCGGAACGGCGGTGACGCGGCCATCGCTGCCCTGCCGGGAAGTATAACCCTTCGGGATTGCTACCACGCGACCGTCTGCGCCTTTGCGGGATGTGCCGCCGGGAGGGATGGCTACCACGCGCCCGTCGCTGCCCTCGCGCGATGTGTAGCCCTTGCGGATGGCAACGACATGTCCGTCCGCGCCCTCTCGGCTGGTCGCGCCTGGTGGGATAGTAATGGTCTTCCCGTCTCTTCCGGTCCTCGACATCCGTCTCTCCAATAAGTCCCAGACGCCATGTTGCGCCCAGACTGTGAACGATGTAAACAGATTTTGTGAACATCGGTAACAGGAGTGGCGGTTGGCCTTTGCCGAAGATGATCTGATCGGCATCAACGAGATTGCCGATATCGCGGGCGTATCGCGCCAGGCGGTTGCGAACTGGCGGGTTCGCTTCTCCGATTTCCCCAAGCCGCTCACAGAACTCAAGGCTGGCCCCGTCTTTCGTACGCGGCAGATCAAAATTTGGCTCAGGAAAAGGAAAGTGCCGATGGCTCGTGTTGTCTCGCTGATTAATCTGAAGGGCGGCGTCGCCAAGACGACGACGACCGTCGCGCTTGCCGAGACGCTCGCGTCGCGTTTCGGTAAGCGCATTCTAGTGATCGACCTCGATCCGCAAACCAACGCCACCACGATGCTGATTGGCGAGAAGAAGTGGAAGGCGATCAACGAGAAGGGTTGGACGCTCGCAACGCTGTTCAAGGACGCGCTCGATCCGAACAATAAGGCATTCGATCTGAAGAAGACGCTTCAGAAGGGCGTGTCCGACGTGCAGGGTGCCGAGAAAGTCGATCTTCTGCCGTCGAGCCTCGACCTCATCGACGTGCAAGACAAGCTGGCCAGTGCGCCTACCGGTCAGTTCTATTCGGTAACGCCGATCGACCTGCTCCGCCTCGCGGTCAAATCGATCCTTGATGACTATGATTTGGTTCTCGTGGATTGCCCGCCGAACCTCGGCATCATAACGCTGAACGGCCTGCGCATTTCGGAGGGCTATATCATTCCCACCGTGCCGGACGTCCTGTCGACCTATGGCATCCCGCAGATCGTGAAGCGGGTCGGGAATTTCTCGAAGGAGGTCGGCGAGGACATCGAGCCGCTCGGCATCGTGATCACCAAGTATCAGGAATCTTCGACTATCCACGTAAACGTCTCGCGCGATCTGCGCCGCGAGAACGATCCGCCAGTATTTGATACGGTGATCCGTCAGGCTAACCAGATTGCAGCGGCGGCAGAGTTGCAAACGAGCCGGCGCACGCTCAAGCAGAAGTACGGATATGGCGATCTGGCTACCCGCTACATCGATCTGGCGCAGGAGTTGCTCGAAAAGCTGGAGATCGACGCATGACCCTGAAACGCACTCTCACGGCGCTGGTTACCATCATCGTCGATGAAGCGGGCCGCAATGCCGAGTTCCGCGATCGGATCGAGGCCGCGCTCAGTCTGGCCAAACCTGCGCCGAAGCCGAAACCCGCAGTGAAGTCGGCGATGAAGGTGTCGCCGAAGCCTGACGGGGACACAAGGCGCAAGGGCGGGCGGCGGACCCCAGCTGTTCTTGATCCTGTTGATCTGGCGAAACTTGGTGAGGCAAACCTGCGACGAGGGCTTTCCGGGCTTGATCTAGAGCAGCTTCTTGATGTCGTCGCCCAATACGGCATGGACCCCGGCAAGCTGGTGATGAAATGGAAGGATCGGGAGAGGGTGATTGATCGCATCGTCGAACTGGCCTTGGGCCGCGCGACAAAAGGAGATGCCTTCCGTGCTCAATAGCCCGCCCTCGGAACTGCCCTACGCTTCAATCTTACTGATCAACACCCGATCAGCCAACTCATCAATCTCAGCCAGAAGACCTTGACGCTCCTGCGAAGTAACAGCTGCGTGAGCTTTGTTCGTTAATCTGACCAGCGACTGATGATCGATATTCTCACGATCATAAGTGGGGATTCTCAGGTGTTTGAAGATATTGCTGACCTGAATCTGGATCGTGTGGCTCTCGACGTATTCTTGAATCAGCGACGAATTTAACGTCCCCGCCACGAAGTAGGCTTCGTCTTCGTCGTCGAAGTCGGCGAAGTAGACCTTGTGGTCGGGCACAAAGGGGCGCCGGCCGACCAAGGGGACCTCGGCGTCTGTCACCACGGCGGCCTCGAAAGTGTTCGACAACTCAGCCCATACGACCTTGTAGGGGGCAAAGGTGTAGGCGCCGGCATTGTAGACGACGTGCGAGGGCGCGTTGCTCTGACGCTGCCTGTATGTGGAGCGCCGACCAAGGAGCGCTTGGAAGTGCTGGAAGTAGCGCTTCGTCTGGGGAAGCTGGTTCAGAACTCGATCCGCTTCGATATAGTCAGCCTTATTGATGCCGGTGTTCGGCACCAGCACGTATAGTTGCTCGTTGATGTGGACATGGCAGGCCGAGAAGTCGGCGGCACCCTTGAGCAGCGGATAGAGCAAGGTTGGCTCGATCCAGAACGTGCGGGCGGGGCCAATGTCGGTTTTCCCCGCCTCGGGTCTGGTCTCGACCTGGACCAGTCCCGTTTGTGCGTTCTCGGCGATCACCCGAACCATGTAGACGCCGTTTAGGTCGGTGGTGATGCCTTTCCTTCCAGCGATCCAGTCGCTCTTACCCTGAATGTTCGCCATGTCCTGAAAACGTCCGGGCGGCAGGATCGCCCAGGGGGAGTTGCCGCCGTCAACTGGCGTGGCTTCCCAAGCTTTCTGCGTGACGCGGGCGAGCACTGCCGCCTTGGTCTCGGCCTCGGGAATGGATCCACTAGTGCCAGTGTTCTTTTCCCAGACCGCATAGGGGACCGGATACGCCGTCAGGATGTCGGAGCTCACTTTCCGCATCCGTACAATCGCTGTCTTGTTCGCGACTTTAGAGAACGGTTTTAGAAGCTTCAGATCATCGACCCGTTCGGGGATGAGGTTTGAATCTTGGTCGATGCGGAAGCTTCGGAAGCCTTGCGATGACGGCGACTGAAAGTGCGTTTGGGTGATCACGAAGACCAGTGCACCGCCGTTCTTTAACCATTTGTCTGCGACCGTGTAGGTGATCATTCCCGAAATATCGAGTTCGTTACCGCCGTGATACGGGGTCTCGGAGAAGATCGTATAGCGCTCGCAAGTTGGCTTGATCCGCTCTCGATATTCTTCCGGTAGGTTGGACCACCTCACCCATGGAGGGTTGCCGACAACGGCATCGAATTCGCCCGCGACAGCCGACCAAAAGAAGTTTCGGACCACCCTGAACCAGATGCCGTTCCAGGCCTGCCGGTGAAGTTCGAGAATCTGGTCGTATGTCGATGTGAGGGCGGCTCGCCACTCGATAGCTTCCTCCGATTGGAGGAGCCCCATAGTCACCAGTTGCTGTTCGACCGTGGTGTAGGGGTCTTCCTGCTGAACGGCCGCGTGCATGACGACGAACGCCGCATCGAGGCGAACACGGTCGAAAGCGAGGGCGGCCGGTAAACGGATGTTGAGATTGGCCTGCGCGCTACCTATGCCGTATTCGACATAATCCTCGTCTTTTCCGGGCTGCTGCGCGGGCGAGTAGACCGCATCAGCCAATAGAACGGGCAGTTCGACTTCGATTCCGACGCTCGCCACCAGGTCCGCCACGGCGATCAGGAAGTTTACCCGAGCCGCTTGAACAGCCAGCGGATTGAGGTCGAAGCCCCAGACCTGATTGAGCAGCCCGGCTAGAGTTTCGGCGGGGGACCGACCGGCCGCTTCTGCCAACCGGCGTTTGCGTCGAATTGCCTCCAGGAGGAAAGAACCGGAACCACAGGTCGGATCGAGAACCCGCGCGGTGCTCCAGTCGGCAATCTCGGCTCGATCACAAGCCACGTCCACGAGCCAGTCAGGGGTGTAGAACTCCCCAAGCGCCTTACGCAGCGTTTCGGGTACGAGCGCTTGGTAGAATGTTTTGAGGACGTCGCGGGAACGCGCGGCCGTCAGGTCGTCCATCCTGTAGAGCGCCAGTTGCGTCAAGAGAGGACGGATCGCAGCGCACAGGTCGGCTCGCTCTTTCTCTGGAATGCCGCCGTCGACGTACCAAGAGAAGACGGCTTCCTCGACGAAGCCTTTGATGCGGGCAGCCTCAAAGAAGGCGCCGCGTTCAACCTCGACGTCTAGGGCGTGGAGAAGTCCTGCGTCGTCGTAGCTAAGGAGGTGTTCGCAGAAGTCCGGGAACGCCGTCAGTCGATACTGAGCCACGATCTCTGCGGCCAGAAGCTTCATGACGAACGCGTTGTAGGAGTGGATCACAAACAGCGACGCTGACACCACATCCGCCAAAGGCAGTTTAGGTGAAAACGGGATGTGCTTCCTGATCTCCGCCGCCTGTGCTTTCGACAGGTCCGCGACTTGGCCGAAGAGCGTGCGCCACTCAACGAACAACAGCTTGATCTTGTTATTGCCCGGCGCGGTGAGTTGACGCTCCAAGATCGCGACCAGCGCGGCCATCGCCGTCCGTCCGATCTCGCCCTTGTGGCCGAAATCCTCGACGAGATTGTCTGACGTGACGGCGCGCCGTTTGGAGTCTGCGCAGGCCTGCGCCACCAGGTCGACCGACGCTTCGTTGAACGGCAGGAGATTGCGGTGGGTGATCTCGCCAGCCTTCATGAAGGCAAAGCAGATGTGCATCCCGTCGATGGCTATCCCGATATAGTCTTCTTCGGGAAGGCCCTCGTCCTTGGCACGGCGTCGAATGTATTTGTCGAGCCGGTCGAAGACCGCTTCCTTGAAGGCGGCGCTGGTCGTGCTGCCCTTGAACAAACCTCGATCTTTGAACTCGATGATGACCTGGTTGTAGGAGGCGTCGTTGCGCCCGCGCTCCGCGTGGAAGGTGATGCCCAGGCTGTTCTCAATGTGCTTGAGCCAGCCTTTCCTCACTTCCTCTTCATTCGCCCAGTTCGGATTGTCCTTGGCGAGTTTTACGTAAAGGTCGCTCAAGACAGCACCCGGCTAAGCGTTGCGCCGGGAATAGCCGGAGGCTCTCCACGGTCGATACAAAGTGCCCCCGGCAACAAGATTGCCCGATATGGAAGCTGGATATCCGCCGCAGTTACCATTGCCTCAGCCCTGAGAGAAGCAAAACGGCCTTTCTGGCTCTCAAAAAGCGATTCACGATAAACCCGATTTCGGCAAATCCCGTAACGATTCTCGAACCCGCATCTGACGCCCATTAGACCGGATAATGAAAAGTCGGATTTCGTTATCGGCGAGCACAAGAGTTGTCATGATTGGATCATGACCGTAACCGAACGCCCGGTCCGCCTGAGGTGTCTGAAGGCAAAAAGATCGCACCAGCAGTTTCTAGCGCTGCCTGCAGGCGTTCAAGTGTCCCCGTCTGCATGCCACCGCGACCCGTTTCAAACCGATGGATCGTTGAGTCGGCGACACCTGAACGTTCAGCAAGCACTTTAACGCTTATGCCTAGGCCAGCGCGAGCCATACGAATTTGAGCGGGGTTGATCATTTTTAGAGAAAATCTCCGACTAGTTGCGGAATTCCGTTGACTGGGTCGGTGAATTCCGCTGAACTCTAACCGAAATACTCCGAAACTCCACCGCTCAGCAGGTTCTGAGCGACCGGGCGGCTGCGCGGGAGGTCACGCATGCCTAAGTATCAGCGGATATCGGCTGGGCAACGGAAGTGGCGGCGATGTCCCCCTCAGCGCCGCTTGGCCATCGCCTTCGTCAGTAACTCCCGAGGCTTCCATGCGATGGCCTGGACAGACGATGACCGCGTCGGCGCCCAGTCGGCTTATCATTCCGCCATCGCGATTGAACTGGGCCTGAAAGCCTATCTCCTGCATCGCGGCTTCTCTGACGATTGGACCCGCGTCTGGCTCCGTCACGACCTCACTAAGGCGCTGCGCTGCGTACGAATGCTGGGATTCGAGGGCGTACCTGACGGCATTACCGAGCTCGCTACGGTGCTCGGCCCGCTTTATGGCTCAGGGGCTTTGCGCACCGGCATAAAGCCGGACCTTCCACTCCCGCCCGACGTCGCAGATCAAATCATCTGTGACCTCCTGAGCGCCGTAGAGGCTGCGATAGCGACCAACAGCGGGACAGACCGGTGAGCCCTCCGCCATCGCAGGCCAACGAGGAGGGCCGCGAGCGTCAGATTCTTGTTCGGGCGATCCGGCGACTGCCCCGGCTCTGTCGGGATGTCTTCGTCCTCCATCGCTTCACTGGAATGCCTTTGGAGCAAATCGCCGAGCACCTGGGCATCGGCCAGCAGGCGGTCGAAGCGCGTCTGGCGGTGGCGCTCGTGCGCTTGAGCCGCGCCGTCGATGAGGCGGGCGGTTGCGAGCCTTCTGAACGCAAATGAGGGTCTAGGGCAGGATAGGCTTTGCGCCGGCATTGTCTGACAAGCAGAGCCGTATTGACCCTCATTTTAAGGTGGGGAGCAGCGCCGTCCGCCCGCTTCAACCCCGCTTCGCGCCCTGCGGGCTGCGGCAAGCGCCGCAGGCGTTGACCCGGTCGGCCGCCGCCGCTGGGGGCTGGGCGTGATCGATGGATCGATCCGCTTTGCGAGAAAGCGGCGGCCGTAGATTTACGAGGGTGAGGTTCCGAATATGCGCGTAGTTTTAGAGCGATCAGCTTGGCGGCTATGTATGTCCAGCCGTCATCAGAGCCGGAGGCGCGTCGGCGCCGGACTCCGCAAGCCCGGCCAGTTGGCGTACAATCGGCTGTCCGCGTCACCGACACTTGGCCTGATGATCTCCCGATCACCTCGGCCGAACTCCAGGCGGTGGAGGCATGGCTTGGCGAGGTGCTCGACGAGGTTCTGGGTCCGCGCCTCTGAGAGGAGCAGGACATGAGCCGGAAATCCACCGCAGCAGCAGGCGTTCAGACCCGCGCCGCCCTCTATCTCCGCGTCTCGACCGGACGACAGGCCGTCAACGACCTCTCCATCCCTGACCAGCGCCGTCAGCTGGAAGCCTATTGCGAGGCCAAGGGCTGGGAGGCGACGGCGGAGTACGTAGAGCCGGGCAACACCGCCACTGACGACCGCCGCCCGTCGTTCCAATCCATGATTGAGGCGGCGCTGACCAAACCGCCCGCCTTCGACGTGATTGTGGTGCACAGCTTCTCGCGGTTCTTCCGCGATCAGTTCCAGTTCGAGTTCTATGTGCGGAAGCTGGCGAAGAACGGGGTTCGGCTCGTCTCCATCACCCAGGAGCTGGGCGACGACCCCATGAGCATGATGATGCGCCAGATCATGACGCTCTTTGACGAGTACCAATCCCGCGAGAACGCCAAGCACACCCTGCGCGCCATGAAGGAGAACGCCCGCCAGGGATTCTGGAACGGCGCCCGGCCGCCCATCGGCTACCGCATCGTCGCGGCCGAGCAGCGCGGGGCCAAGATCAAAAAGACCTTGGAGATCGACCCGCTCCAGGCCGAAACGGTCCGGACCATCTATCGCTGGGCGCTGACCGGAGACGGCGCGCAAGGACCGATGGGGCTGAAGACCATCGCAACCCGGCTTAACAAGCAGAACATCCGAACCCGCGACGGCGGACGCTGGGGCATCAGCGCCGTCCATCAGATCCTGACCCGCTCGACCTATATGGGCGAGCATCGGTTCAACACCCGCGACCACCAGACGCGGACGCCGAAGCCCGAGTCCGAACACGCCGTTATGGTGGTGCCGCCGATTGTTTCAAAGGCGGACTATGAGGCCGTTCGGGCGCGCTTGGCTTCCCGGAACCCGAAGTGGACGCCGCCGCGTGTCTCGACGGGGCCGAACCTGCTGACGGGAATCTGCTTCTGCGGCGCCTGCGGCGGCGCCATGACCCTGAGGACTGGAAAGGGTCAGGCGGGCGGCCAGTATCGCTACTACGCCTGTTCGACCAAGGCCCGCATGGGCGAGGCGGGATGCACTGGCTTGGCCGTCCCCATGGACAAGCTGGACGACGCCATTATCGACCACCTGGAAACCCGGCTGCTCGATCCGGACAGACTTGCCGCGCTGATGGAACAGCTTTTGGATCGTCGGGAGGAATGGGCTGACCAACGGCGCGGCCATATCGCGGAGATGCGCAAGCGCGCCACTGAGGCCGAGGCCAAGCTCAATCGGCTCTACGAGGCTATCGAGAACGGTCTGCTGTCGCCGGACGACGCCTCACTGAAGGATCGGGTCGCTGAACTCTCCAGCGTCCGCGATCAGGCCAGAGCAGATGCTGAGCGGATCATCGCGTCAGTGGAGCGGCTGGCGCCGACGATTACACCGGACGCCTTGGCGCGCTTCGCCACCGCCGCACGGCGCAAGCTACGGGATCGCACCAGCGGCTATCGTCGGGATCATCTGCGTGCCCTGACGCAGCGGGTGGAGGTCATCAGCAAGACCGAGGCGCGCATCATCGGCTCACGAACCGAGCTTCTGAGGGCCTTAGCGTCTAGTGATGGTGGAAGTTACGCCGCCGCTGGCGGAGTTCTCGGTTTTAAACCGAAGTGGCGCACCCGACAGGATTCGAACCTGTGACCTCTGCCTTCGGAGGGCAGCACTCTATCCAGCTGAGCTACGGGTGCGTCGGCCGGCGCGACGCCGGAACAGGCCGCTTACAGCATGGCGCAAGCGGCCTCAATCCCGAATGCGCGGATGACGACCGGATGGCCGCCATCAATCACCGACAAGAAAGGCCAACGGCCTCAAGCAGCGCGAAGCGCGATAGGCCAAAAAAAGGCAGTAGGGCGCTCGCGCCCTACTGCGCCGTCATGCCGCCGTCGATCTTGAACTCGGACCCCGTGACGAACTTGGATTCGTCGGACGCCAGATAGAGAACGCAATAGGCGACGTCGTCCGGTTCGCCGATCCGCTTCAAGGGAATGCCTCGCGCGAGGCGTTCATGCGCCTTGTCCTCGTCCCCGCCGGCCATGGCGATGAAGGGATCCAGGATCGGCGTCTTGATGAAGACGGGATGGACCGAGTTGCAGCGCACGTTCCATTCGGCCTTGGCGGCCTCGAGCGCCAGCGTCTTGGTGTACATCCAGACCGCCGCCTTGGTGGCGTTATAGGCGCCCATGCCGGGGGCGGCCGCGAGCCCTGCGATCGAGGAGATGTTGATGATTGAGGCAGGAGCCGAGGCGCGCAGATGCGGCATGGCGTGTTTGGCCCCCAGCATGATCGAGCGCAGATTGATCTCGTACTGACGCTGCCAGTTCTCGATTGTGTCCTGTTCGACAAAGGCCAGGGGGCCGCCAACGCCGGCGTTGTTGACCAGCACCGACAGGCCGCCGAGATCGGCGACGGCGGCGGCGATCACGCTTTCCCATCCGGCCTCGCTGGCCACGTCGTGGGCATAGGCGAAGGCGCCGTCCGGGATTTCCGCATTGATCCGGCTCGCCAGGGCCTGAGCGCGAGCGGCGTCGATGTCGGTGACGGCGACGCGGGCGCCTTCGCGGGCCAGCATGAAGGCCATGGCTTCACCCAGACCGCCGGCCGCGCCGGTGATCAGGGCCGTCTTGCCGGCGACGCGGCCGGAACGCGCGGAGCCGCTCACGACTTCACCCCCATGCCGGCGGCGGCGTCGTCAATGAAGCGGGCCAGGGTCACGTCCTTGTCCGTCACGCCATCGGCGTCGTGGGTGGTGAGCAGGATTTCGACGCGGTCATAGACATTCGACCATTCGGGATGGTGGTCCATCTTGTCGGCCATCAGGGCGACGCGGGTCATGAAGCCGAAGGCGGCGTTGAAATCAGCGAACTTCAGCGTCCGCGTGATGGCCGGGCGATCACCGTCATGCGCGCGCCAGGCGGGCAAATCCTTCAGCGTTTCCGCTACGTCAAGCCGTGTTTCGGTCATCGCGTTTCCTCTTTTTCCATTTTGCGTAGGGCGCCTGATGGATCGCGGCAAGCAGCGAAGCCGTGCGGATTCCGTCCAGGGAACCCATGGTCAAGCTTGTGCATTGATCGCGCAATGATCGTCGCTCTTCGGCGTCATCGGTCGCCAGCGGGGTTAGGATGGAAAATCTCTGGATCGCCGCTTTGGATGCGGCCGATCGCAAGCGGATCGAACCGCATTTGAAAGAGCGCGAAATCGCACGCGGCCAGATGCTCTATGACGCCGGCGAGGCGGTCGATCAGGTGTGGTTTCCGATCAAGGGGGTGGTGTCGCTGATGACCATCCTGCCGGATGACAAGATGGTGGAGACGGCCGCCATCGGGCGCGAAGGCCTGATCGGCGTGACCTGCGGACCGTTCAACGCCCGCGCCGCCAGTCGGGCCATTTCCCAACGCGACGGGATCGCCGCCCATTGCTCGGCCGAGGTGTTCGGCGATGCGCTGGAACACAGCGAGACGCTGCGCTCGGCCCTGTCGCGCTTCACCGAAGGCTTGATGGCGCAAGTGCAGCAGGCGGCCGCCTGCAACGCCCAGCATCGGCTGGACGAACGGTTGGCCCGCTGGCTGCTGATGCTTCACGACCGGGCCGAGGATGATCGGATCGATCTGACGCAGGCCGATATCGCCGGCATGCTGGGCGTGCGTCGCGCCACGGTGTCGGAGGTCGGCACGGTGCTGGAGCGCAAGTCGCTGATCCAGCGCGGGCGCGGCTGGGTGAAGGTGTTGGATCGCGACGGCCTGGAGGCGGCGTCGTGCGGCTGTTACGGCCTGATGCGCGACGTGATGAAGGATTTGAAACTGCCGCAGCCCGAAGCGGCCTGATCGCGTGTCTCATCGGATGACGGGGGCGTTGCGACGCGCTAGACGACGGGTATGACCGACGCCTCCTCCCACGGCCCGCATTCGTCGGGCGACCGCTCCTCCTTCGGCTTCCGCGACGTCGATGCGCGCGAGAAGGTCAAGATGGTGCGCGGGGTCTTCGATTCCGTCGCCTCCAACTACGATGTGATGAACGACCTGATGAGCGTCGGCGTCCACCGCATCTGGAAGGACATCGCCGCCGCCAAGCTGAACCCGCGTCCCGGCGAAACCATTCTGGACGTCGCGGGCGGCACAGGCGACATGGCGCGTCGCTATTCCAGGATGGCGCGCGCGGCGCAGGAGCGGCGCGGCGGCGAGGACGCCAATGTCATCGTACTGGACTACAACGCCGAGATGATCCTGGCGGGCGTCCGCAAGGGCGGCGAACCGGAGATGCAGTGGAGCGTCGGCGACGCCATGAACCTGCCGCTGCCGGACGCCTCGGTCGACGCCTATTCGATCAGCTTCGGCATTCGCAACGTGGCCCATATCGACAAGGCCCTGTCCGAGGCGCGCCGGGTGCTGAAGCCGGGCGGCCGGTTCCTGTGCCTGGAGTTTTCGCGCCCGACGACGACGCCGATCCGCAAGGTCTATGACGCCTGGTCCTTCCACGCCATTCCGCGCATCGGCGGCTGGGTCGCCAAGGATCGCGACAGCTATCAGTATCTGGTCGAAAGCATCCGTCGCTTCCCCGATCAGAATACGTTCAAGGGCATGATCGAGGATGCCGGCTTCCGCCGCGTGTCCGTCACCAATCTGTCGGGCGGGATCGCCGCCATCCATCATGGGTGGGCGATCTGACCAGCCGGATCTATCGCACGGCCCCGCCGCCGCCCGCGACGGTCGCGGTCCAGAACCCAGTTGCGTCCTTCCTGCGCCTGCTGGGCTGGGTGTGGGTCCTGGCGCGTCATGACGCCCTGATCCCGCGCGAGGTGACCCATCTGCTGCCGGCCTGGACGCGGCCGTTCGCCCGGTTCGTGCAACTCTTCTCAGGCCGCGCCGGGCGTCAGGGTCGGCCGGGCCAGAGGCTGGGCAAGGCGTTCGAACATCTGGGCCCCGTGGCGATCAAACTGGGCCAGGTCCTGGCCACGCGCGCCGATATCTTCGGCCTGGAGTTCGCGCGCGATCTGGGCCGGTTGAAGGACGCCCTGCCGGCCTTCTCGCTGGAAGAGGCGCGGCGCGAGATCGAGAAGTCGCTGGGTCGTCCGGCCGAAAGCCTGTTCATCGACCTCAGCCCGCCGGTCGCCGCCGCCTCCCTGGCCCAGGCGCACCGCGCGACCCTGGCCGACGGGCGGGCCGTCGCGGTCAAGGTGCTGCGGCCGGGGGTCGAGCGGCGGGTCGCCAATGGCCTGGATTCGATGCGTCTGGCCGCGCGGCTGGTCTGGCGGCTCGTGCCGATGGCGCGGCGGCTGGAGCCGTCCGCCTTTGTCGAGACCATCGCCAACTCGCTGGATCTGGAGCTGGACATGCGGCTGGAGGCCGCCGCCGCCAGCGAGATGGCCGAGGTGCTGGCCAAGGACGGATACATGTCCGCCCCGGCCGTGATCTGGGACGGCGTCGGCAAGCGCGTGCTGACGCTGGAGTGGGCGCAGGGCGTGCCCATGACCGATCCGGCGCTGCTGGACCTCCCGGGCATCGACACCGATCAGCTGGCCGACAATGTCGTGCGCGCCTTCCTGGTCCAGGCGTTGGACCACGGGGTGTTCCACGCCGACCTGCACGAGGGCAATCTGTTCGCCAGCGCGCCGGCCCATCTGACCGCCATCGACTTCGGCATCGTCGGGCGGCTGGGACCGGCCGAGCGGCGCTATCTGGCGGAGATTCTGTGGGGCTTCATCAGCCGCGACTATGACCGGATTTCGCGCGTGCATTTCGAGGCCGGCTATGTTCCGCCGCACCATTCGGTCGAAACCTTCGCCCAGGCGCTGCGCGCGGTCGGTGAGCCGGTGATCGGCCGCGCCGCCAGCCAGGTGTCGATGGGCCGGCTCTTGGGTCAGTTGTTCGAGATCACCGCCCTGTTCGACATGCGGCTGCGGCCCGAACTGATCCTGCTGCAAAAGACCATGGTCTCGGTCGAGGGCGTGGCGCGCCGGCTGCAACCCGATCACGATCTGTGGAAGGCTGCCCAGCCGGTGGTCGAACGCTGGATCCGCCGCGAACTGGGACCGCAGGCCCAGGCGCGCGATGCGATCAACGAAATGATCGCTGCGGCCCGCGCCATTTCGCGCCTGGTTCAGGAGCCTCCGCGCCCGGCGGCCGTGGTCATCGAAAAGTCGGGAACTCCGGCTTGGGTGGCGGCTTCAGTCACGGTCGCGGTCATCGCGGCCCTGGCGGCCTTGGGCCTTTCGCTCTGGCCCTATCTGACCTGACCGGAGCTTTCGCTATGAAGCCGACCCTGATGAAGACCGCTATCGCCGCCGCCGTGCTGCTGGCGCCCGTGCCCGCCTTGGCTCAGGCCGCCGCCGGCGCCGTGCCGAACGCCTTCGACCGCCCGGCTCAAACCGCAGCGCCTCAAGCCCGACCCGCCGCTGCGCCCGCACCGACGTCCGCCGCCCAGGCTCCCGACATCGCGCGTTCGGAAGAGGCCTTGCGCGCCGTGATCGCCGGCGCCCAGGGGACCGGCTTTGACTATTCGGATTTCACGACCGGTCTCGGAACCCAAATCCGTCAGCAGGAGGCGCAGGTGGTCCCGCTGATCAAGGGCTTCGGCGCCGTCAAGACGGTCGAATACGTCAAGCAGGAAGGCGAGGCCCAGATGTTCAAGGTCACCTTCGACAATCAGGTCACGGAATGGCTGATCGGCTTCGACGCCGAGGACAAGATCGCCGCCCTGCTGTTCCGCCCGGCCGAGCGCTGATCGTCAGTCCAGCGAAGGCTTGCCGCGCCCCGACTTGATCGAGGCGCGGGTCGTCTTGGCCTTGAGGCGGCGTTCCTTGGACGCCTTGGTCGGGCGTGTCGGCACGCGATAGACGGGACGGATCGAGGCCTCGTCCACCATCGCCTGAAGCCGTTCGATGGCGTCGGCGCGATTGCGCTCCTGGGTGCGATGACGCACGGCGGTGATCAGGATCACGCCTTCCAGCGTCAGCCGACTGCCGGCCAGCTTCATCAGCCGCGCCTTGACCGGATCAGTCAGCGACGGCGAGTTCTTCACATCGAAGCGCATCTGGACGGCGGTCGAGACCTTGTTAACGTTCTGCCCGCCCGGACCGCCCGCGCGGTAGAAGTGAAACTCCAGCTCGTCCTCGGGGATTACGGTGGTCATGTCGCCGCCTTGCGCGCCTTGACCACGGCCTGATCCAACGCCTGCAAGAAGCGCGAACGGTCAGCGGCCGAGAACGGCGGCGGACCGGAGGTCGCCACGCCCATTGACCGCAGATGCTCGCCCACCATCCGTCCCGCCAGGGCCGAGCCGATGGAGTCCGGGGTGAAGGGCTGGCCGTTCGACTTCAGCGCCTGTGCGCCCGACTTCAGACAGCGGTCCGCCAGGGGGATATCGGCGGTGATGACCACGTCGCCTACGCCCGCCCGCTCAGCGATCCAGTCGTCGGCGATGTCGGGGCCGGCGTCCACCACCACCTGCTCGATCAGCGCCTCGCGCGGAACCTGCATCCAGGTGTTGGAGACGACATAGGTCTTCAACCCGTAGCGACGCGCGACGCGGTAAACCTCTTCCTTCACGGGGCAGGCGTCGGCGTCGATGTAGATGACCGTGGGCATGGGCCTGACCTAGCGCGGACGGGCGCGGGTCGTCGAGGGTGGGCGGCGAAGTCCCTATTTTCGCGTTTCAGCCACGGCTACCGCCGAAGCGATCAGGCTGGCAGGTACTTCGCCGGAGAATGTGTTCACGGTGATGTCTCCCTGTTCGGGGACACTCACGTCAAAGATGACGTTCCCATCGCCAGCCAGCACTTCGAGCCTGATGCCTTCGAAGTCCACATCCGAAGCCCACTGGTATTCTACAAGACCGCTTGCTGTCGAAATTGTGCCCATATAGGCACCGTAGTCGTCCTGACGAGCAGCGGCTATGCGCCAGTTGGGAAATCGGCGCCCTGATTGGAAAACAGGTCTCGGCAGTTCCCGTCTTCGTCCCGCCTTACAGTCAAGGGGAGCAACGCAAGGTGGAGCCTCTGGACGCCGCAGAGGCGCTGCCGGACGTGCGGACACTCCCTCTCCGTCTGGGCGCTATGCATCGATACGCTTTGTCCAGAGGGGGGGGGATGACAAAGGGCGGGACCGTGCGGCCCCGCCCATTCCGTTCAGACCGACGCGGTCCTCAGTTGCGATAGGCCGGCGGCATCGGCGTCTGCTGGCGATAGCGGTCGCGCAGCATCAGCGGGCGGCTGGTCAGGGGCTGTTCGACGCCATTGACGAAGACGGCCGACGGCTGGCTGAGCGGCTCCAGCGGATCGCCGGACCAGACCACCACGTCCCCGGCGGCGCCCGGCGCGATCTGGCCGAACTGACCGGCCATGCCGAAGATCCTGGCCGGATTGACCGTCAGGGCGGCGATGGCGGCGCCATAGGGCAGGCCGTGCGAGACGGCGTTGCCGGCGTTGTAGCGGGCCTCGCGGGCGCGGTGGGTCGAGCCCTCATTGCCCTTGATGGCGATCACGACGCCCGCCGCGTTCAGGGCCGCGGCGTTTTCCGCCCGCGCCGCCCGCATCTCGAAATCGCTGGGCAGGTTGGAGATGGGGTTCAGCAGCACGGGCACGCCCGCAGACGCGATGTCGCCGGCGACCAGCCAGCCCTCTTCGGCGCCGTCCAGGATCAGCTTGATCCCTTCCTCGCGCGCCAGACGCAGCACCTGCTGAATATCCGAGGCGCGGTGGACGGTCACGATCAGCGGCATGGTCCCGTTGGCGACGGGGATCAGAGCCTCAAGATCGGCGCGCGACAGGCTGAGGTCGCGCAGGCCCGCCCGCTCATAGGCCGACTTGTTGCGGGCATAGAGGCGGACTTCCGACAGCGTCTCCTTGAACAGGACGAACTGCGCGCCGCGCGCGCCTCCGGCGATGTCAGCGCCCGCTTCGCCGAAGGGGGCGACCATGGCCACGCGCGGCTTGACCAGGATGTTCGAGCCCTGACCCAGGTTTATGACCGCCGCCTGACCCGCGAACAGGCCCGGCGTCTGATAGCCGCCGTCGCCGGCGCCGGCCGTCTCGTCCTCATGCACATGGCCGCCGGATGAGCCGGGATGCTGGGGCACGACGATGGCGCGGGTGATGCCGCCCAGCCGCGCGACCGGCAGGGTGAAGGACCAGGGGTCCAGGCCGTACGAGATGTCAAAGGCGGCGCTGAGGGTATTGGCGCTGTTGCGCAGTTCGTTGGTGCCGCTGACCGAACTGACCTCGGTCCCGGCCAGCCCGGAATCCACGGCGACGAAACCGGGCGCGACCGTCTTTCCCGCCGCGTCGATGACGCGGGCGCCGGACGGCGCGCCGCCTGAGCCCACCGAGACGATCTTGCCGTCGCGGATCACGACCGTGCCGTTCTCGATGACGGAGTCGCCGGTCAGGATGCGCCCGCCGACGATGGCGACGGTTTCTTGTGCAAGGGCAGGAGCCGCCAGAGAGAGGGCCGCGACGGCGCCCGCGAGGATGTGAGACAGGCGCATCAGCGGGCTCCTTCCGTGACGTTGGCGGCGGTCAGGCCATAGCCCGGCTGACCCAGTTCGAAGTCGCTGGTCGGCTGATAGGCGGGGTTGCTGCGATCAAAGGTCAGGGCGCCGTCGATGAAGACCTGATCGGCGCGGGCGTATATCGAGAAGGGATCGGCGCTCCAGATCACCACGTCGGCGCGTTTGCCGGGCTCCAGCGACCCGGTCTGGTCGGCGATGCCGATGGCCTTGGCGGCGTTGGAGGTGATCCAGCCGATGGCCTGTTCTTCGGAAATGTTCAGCCCGGCGCGGCGACCGGCCGAAAGGGCGGCGGCGGCCTCCTGGTTCAACCGTTGAGTCAGCTCGGCGTCGTCGGAGTGGATGACGGCGCACGATCCCTGTTGGGCGTCCACCAGGGCGGCGTTCTCCTCAATGGCGTCAAGGGCCTCCATCTTGAAGCCCCACCAGCCGGTCCACATGGCCGCGCAGATGCCGCTGGCGGCCAGTTGCGGCGCCAGCTTGTAGGCCTCGGTCGCGTGGTGGAAGGTCGTGATGCGGTAGCCGAACTCCTTGGCCATATCCATCATCAGCGCCATCTCGTCGGCGCGGTAGCAGTGGTTCTGGATCAGGATCGACCCGTCCAGCACACCCATCAGGGTCTCGTTCTGCAGGTTGCGGGTCGGGGCGGCGCCTTCGCCGTCCTCGCGCCACTTGTCCCATTTGGCCTTGTAGTCGCGCGCGGCGATGAATGCCGCGCGATAGCCGGCCATATTGCCCATGCCCGTGGCCGGGCTCTGGTTCCTGCCGCCATAGACGCGCGACGGGTTTTCGCCGCAGGCCATCTTGACCGTATAGGGTGCGGCCGGGAACTTCAGGCCTTGCATGGTGATCGAGGGCACATTGCGGATCGTGACGCCCCGGCCGCCGAACAGATTGGCCGAGCCGGGCAGGATGTGAAGCGTGGTCACGCCGCCGGCGCGGGCGGTGTTGAAGCCGGGGTCCTGGGGCCACAACGAATGTTCGGCCCAGACCTGGGCGGTGTTCGGGCTGGTCGCCTCGTTGCCGTCGCTCATGCCGCTGACGCCGGGCGACGGATAGACGCCCAGGTGACTATGCACGTCGATGACGCCGGGGGTGACATAACGGCCGTGCGCCTCGACGACGCGATAGCCGGAAGGGACGGGGGTCGAGGCGTCGCCGACGGCGGCGATCTTGCCGTCCGTGACCACGACCACGCCGTTCTCGATTTTGCGATCCGTGCCGGTCAGGACGGTTGCGCCGACCACGGCGAAGTTCTCGCGCGGCAAGGGCTGATAGGTTGAGGGATAGGGATCCAGCGTCGTCGCGGGATCCAGACCGGCGGCCAAGGTCCGGTCCTTCGACGGTTTCGCGGCCGTATCATCAGGCGTCTGGCCGGTGGTGGCGCAGGCCGACAGGCCCAGCACGGCGCATGTAATGGCCGCGAGGCTGACGCCCCGCAGATGATGTCCGATCATCGAAATCCCTCTCCCGCGAAGCGTCAGCCCCGACGCCGCTTGTGACCGGCATAGAAGGGCGTTCGGCCGCGACCGTCAAAAGGTTTCGGCGTTCGTCTTCTGGACGCCCGCAGCCGCGACGGCTAACGGCAGGCGCATGAACGCCGATGACCGTCCCGAGGACGAAAACCCGCATCTCGACCGCCCGCTGCGATCGTTCGGCCGCATCAAGGCCCGCCCCATCAAGCCCCGCCAGGCGGCGCTGATGGAGACCCTGCTGCCCGCGATCGCCGTGCCCGATCCCAAGGCCGGGCCGCTGGATCCCAAGACGATGATGCCCGAGGCGACCGAGGTCTGGCTGGAGATCGGCTTCGGCGGGGGCGAGCATATGGCCGCCCAGGCGGCGACGCGGCCCGACGCCCTGGTGATCGGCTGCGAGCCCTTTCTGAACGGCGTCGCCTCGGCCCTGCGCCATGTCGAAGAGGGCGGACTGAAGAACGTCCGCATCCATGCCGACGACGCGCGCGATCTGGTCGACGCCTTGCCGGACGCCTCGGTCGACCGGGTGCTGATCCTGTTCCCCGACCCCTGGCACAAGGCGCGCCACAACAAGCGCCGCCTGCTGCAGGACGAGACGGCCCAGGCCTTCGCGCGCATCCTGAAGCCCGGCGGGACCCTGCGCTTCGTCACCGATTGGCTGGATTACGCCGAATGGGCGCTGGAGCGGCTGGATCGTACGGACGGCCTGGAGCGACGAGGTCCAGCCGACCAGGACTGGTTCGTTCCGCCCGCCGATCACGTCGTGACCCGCTACGAAGAAAAGAAGCTTGGCGACACCACGCCGGTCTTCCTGGAGTTCGTACGCCGTTAAACAAAGGATGCGTGACGAAGCCGGATTTCGACGGGACGAAGACGCCTTGTCGCAACGTGCCGTCGTTACGGGTTTCTACCTAGCAGCGGCGTTTCGCCAAAATTAACATCCTTGGCCGAAATGTGATGGTTCGACTTCAATATCGGAACGTCACATGAAAACCCTGTCGATCGGCGGCCGGATCAACCTTCTCACGCTGGTGACCATAGCGGGTCTGCTGATCGTCACCGGGCTGGGCCTGTTTCAGGTCAACAAGGTGATGCGCGACGACATCGCCGACAGGACCAAAAAGGCCGTCGAGATCGCCTATAGCGTCGTCGCCCATTATCAGGCCGAAGAGCAGGCCGGGCGCCTGACGCGCGAACAGGCTCAGGACGCGGCAAAGGTCGCAGTCGGCGCCATGCGCTATGGCCAGGACGACTATTTCTGGATCAACGACATGCATCCCACCATGGTGATGCATCCGATGAAACCGGCCCTCAACGGCACGGACCTGAGCGCTAAGACCGACGCCGACGGCGTGCTCATGTTCAAGGAATTCGTCTCGGTCGTTCAGAAGGACGGCGAAGGCTTTGTCGATTACCAGTGGGACAAACCCGGTCAGGAAGAGCCAGCGCCGAAGATTTCCTACGTGAAAGGGTTTGCCCCTTGGGGCTGGGTGATCGGTTCCGGCGTCTACACCGACCAGATCGCCGCCGCTGTCGGCAAGGCGGCGCTGACACTGGGCGGTCTGGCGCTGTTGGTCGCGTGCGCCGCCGGGGCGGCCGGCTGGTTTATCGGCCGGTCGGTGTCCATGCCCGTGGTGGCCCTGGGCCGCCGTATGCGCGGTCTGGCCGACGGCGACAGAGGGTCTGACATCCCCGGCGTGGCGCGCGGCGACGAAATCGGCCAGATGGCTGCCGCCCTGGCCATCTTCCGCGACGCCGCCATCGAGAAGGATCGGCTGGAAGCCGAGGCTGTGTCGCAAAGGTCGCTGAGCGAACAGGAGCGCATGGCGCGCGAGGCCGAAAAGGCGCGCGAGGCCGAGGCCGATCGCATCACGATTCAGGCCTTGGGCGAGGGCCTGTCGGCCATGGCCGATGGCGATCTGACGTATCGGATCGAGGCTGACTTTGCGCCCAAGGCGGCGCAGCTTAAGACCGATTTCAACGCCGCGATCGCTCAGCTGCAGCAGGCGGTCTCTGTGGTCATCTCCAATGTCTCGGGCATCCGCTCGGGCGCCGGCGAGATCAGCCAGGCGGCCGACGACCTGTCGCGCCGCACCGAGCAGCAGGCGGCAGGACTGGAAGAGACCGCCGCCGCCCTGGATGAAATCACCGCCACGGTGAACAAGACCGCCTCGGGCGCCCGCCAGGCCTCCGATGTCGTGCGCGCCGCCAAGGGCGACGCCGAAACCTCGGGCGTCATCGTCCGTGATGCGGTGCAGGCGATGCAGGCCATCGAGGGCTCGTCCAGCGAGATCAACCAGATCATCGGCGTGATCGACGAGATCGCCTTCCAGACCAATCTTCTGGCTTTGAACGCCGGCGTCGAGGCCGCGCGTGCGGGCGAGGCCGGTCGCGGCTTTGCGGTGGTCGCTTCCGAAGTTCGGGCTCTGGCCCAGCGTTCGGCCGAAGCCGCCAAGGAGATCAAGACCCTGATCTCGACTTCGACCACCCAGGTCGGGTCGGGCGTGAAGCTGGTCGGCGAGACCGGCGAGGCGCTGCAAAGGATCGTGGACCGCGTCGCCGAAATCGACAGCCTGGTTACCGAGATCGCCGCCTCGGCACAGGAACAGGCCGTCGGTCTGGCCCAGGTCAACACCGCCGTGAACCAGATGGACCAGGTCACCCAGCAGAACGCCGCCATGGTCGAGCAGTCGACCGCCGCCAGCCACTCGCTGGCCCAGGAGGCGGAAAGCCTGCAAGCCTCGGTCGCCCAGTTCCGCGTCGACGACAAGGGCGCGGTTCAGTCTCCCGCCCGCGCTCCCGTGAAGACGCCGGCGCCGGCGGCGCGATCCTCCAAGATGGTCGCCGCCCTGAAAACGATCGGCCGGGGCGGGGCGGCGCCAAAGCCTCAAGCCGCATTGGCGGAAGACGGCTGGGAGGAGTTCTGACGGCGACTGCCTCGAAAGGGGCTGACAAGCGAGGGTGAAGCGCCTATATGGGCGCTCACATCGTTAGACCGGCGTCCAACGGCGTCGTTCCAAGCGGCGGCCCGGACGGACCGCCGCTTTTGTTTTGGATAGTCGTCGCTTGCGCGCAAGAACCGCCCAGGATCGCCAGCTGCTGGACCTGATCGACCCCATCGCGGAGTCGTTGGGTCTGGATGTCGTGCGCGTGCGCCTGATGACGGGCTCCAAGCGCCAGCGCCTTCAGATCATGGCCGAGCGGCCATCCGACCACGACATCTCGGTCGAACAATGCGCCAAGCTGAGCCGCGCGGTGTCGGAAGTCTTCGACGCCGCCGATCCCATCCCCGGCGAATATATGCTGGAGGTGTCGTCGCCCGGCATCGACCGTCCCCTGACCCGTCCCATCGACTTCGACCTGTTCGAGGGCGAGGAGGCGCGTCTGGAAACCGACCGGATGATCGAGGGCCGCAAGCGGTTCAAGGGCGTGCTGGCCGGCTATGAAGACGGCAACGTCCTGATCGACCTGGACGGCGAGGACGACACCGCCCTGATCCCCTTCGATTGGCTAAGCGACGCGAAGCTGGTCCTGACCGACGCCCTGATGAAACGGGGCGCCGCCATTCGCGCCGCACGCGGCGAACCTGAAGACGACGGCCTTCCCGAAGGGGAAGTCTCCGACTTGACAACCGACACCACGACCCCTTCTGAGGACAACGCCTGATGGCCGTCACCGGTATTTCCGCCAACCGCCTCGAACTGCTGCAGATCGCCGACGCCGTCGCTCGCGAGAAGAACATCGAGCGCGAGATCGTTATCGAAGCGATCGAAGAAGCGATCCAGAAGGGCGCCAAGTCGCGCTACGGCGCGCACCACGACATCCGCGCCAAGATCGACCACAAGACCGGCGAACTGTCGCTGACCCGTCACGTCACCATCGTCGAGGACGACTGGATGCCGGAAGACGAGCTGGAAGAGTTCAACGACAGCGCCATGGTGCGCCTGAAAGACGCCTCCAAGCGCGATCCGGAGGCGGTGGTCGGCAAGGAATACGTCGAGAACCTGCCGCCGTTCGAGTTCGGTCGGGTGCAGACCCAGATGGCTCGCCAGGTCGTGACCGGAAAGGTCCGCGAGGCCGAGCGCGCCAACCAGTACGAAGAGTTCAAGGATCGCGTCGGCGAGATCGTCAACGGTACGGTCAAGCGCGTCGAATACGGCAACACCATCGTCGACCTGGGCCGGGGCGAAGGCGTCATGCGCCGCGATCAGTCCATCCCGCGCGAAGTGTTCAACATCGGCGACCGCATCCGCACCTACATCTACGACGTCCGCCCCGAGGCCAAGGGCCCGCAGGTCATGCTGTCGCGCGCCCACCCCGGCTTCATGGCCAAGCTGTTCGCCCAGGAAGTGCCTGAAGTCTATGACGGCGTGATCGAGATTCGCGCCGCCGCCCGTGACTCGGGCTCGCGCGCCAAGATGGCCGTCCTGTCGAACGACAGCTCCATCGACCCCGTCGGCGCCTGCGTCGGCATGCGCGGTTCGCGCGTGCAGGCGGTGGTCGCCGAACTGCAGGGCGAAAAGATCGACATCATCCAGTGGAATCCGGACGAGCCGACCTTCATCGTCAACGCCTTGGCGCCCGCCGAAGTCTCCAAGGTCGTGCTGGACGAAGAAGCCGGCCGCGTCGAAGTGGTCGTGCCGGACGAGCAGCTGTCGCTGGCCATCGGCCGTCGCGGCCAGAACGTCCGCCTGGCCTCGCAGCTGACCGGCTGGCAGATCGATATCATCACCGAGGCTCAGGACTCCGAGCGTCGTCAGCGCGAGTTCGCCGAGCGCACCGGCCTGTTCCAGGAAGCCCTGGACGTCGATGAAGTCATCGCCCAGCTGCTGGTCACCGAAGGGTTCGCCACGGTCGAAGATCTGGCCTATGTCGATCCGTACGAAGTCTCCGAGATCGAAGGCTTCGACGAAGAAACCGCTGAAGAGCTTCAGGCCCGCGCCCGCGAATATTTGGACAAGAAGGCTGCCGAGCTGGACGCCAAGCGCGTCGAACTGGGCGTCGAAGACGGCGTGCTTCAGGTGCCGGGCGTGACCTTGGCCATGGCGGTCGCCCTGGGTGAAGGCGGCGTGAAGACGGTCGAGGATCTGGCCGACCTGGCCACCGACGAAATCCGCGGCGGCTATGAAGTCAAGAACGGCGAGCGGGTGAAGGTCCCCGGCGTGCTTGAAAGCTTCAACCTGGCGCAGGAAGACGCCGAGCTGCTGATCCTGCAGGCCCGCGTCGCCGCCGGCTGGATCGACGCTTCGGAACTGCCGCAGCCCGAGCCGGAAGAGTACGAAGAAGAGGGCGATTACGCCGAGGGCGAATACGATCCGGACCAGGTGTTCGGCGACGCGCCCGCCGAAGACGACGCGGCCGAGGGCGAAGAGTCCGACGCCGAACCGTCGAACGCGTGATGGGAGACCTGGCCACATATGAGCTTGCGCGACGCAACGATCGATAGGGAACGCCGGGACCTCGTCTCTCACGAGGTCATGGACGAATCTCGCCTGATCCGTTTCGTCGCCGGGCCCGATGGCCAAGTGGTTCCCGACCTGGGCAGGAAGCTGCCCGGACGCGGCCTGTGGGTCGAAGCCAGCCGCGCCTCGGTCGAGGCGGCGGTCAAGAAGAACGGCTTCACCCGCGCGGCCAAGACCAAATTGACCGCCCCGGCCAACTTGGCCGATGTCGTCGAACGGCTGCTGGCAAGGCGCTGTCTCGACCAGCTGGGCCTTGCCCGGCGCGAAGGCGTTCTTATATCCGGCTTCGAGAAAACCGCGGCGAGCCTGCGTGCGGGCAAGGCCGCCTGGGTGCTGGAAGCCGCCGATGGCTCGGCCGACGGGCGCGGAAAAATCCTCGCCCTGGCCCGTCATCAGACCGCCAAGATCTGCGGCGCGTTCACGGCGGACGATTTGAGTTTGGCCCTTGGGCTGGAAAATGCGATACACGCCGTCCTGCTTGCGGGCGGACGCGCCGATCGGTGGACCATCGAGGTCGAACGACTGGCTGGATTTCGGCCGCTTCGCCCCCCTCACTGGGACGTTTCCAGTGTCGAGGACGGATCGGCGGGAGCACCCCCGACAGGGGCGAGCTGAGGATTTTAGCGGCCGAGGGCCTGTCTCCAAGGGCGGAGACGGGCTCACGGTCGTTCATGGGTATTAGATGAGGACGGCGGGCCTTTCCGCCCCGAGTAAAGCGACCGGATGAGCGACGAAAACGACAAGACCAACCAAGGCCAGGGCAACACGGGCGGCACCCCGTCTCAGACGGGGCCGCGCGCTCCGCTGAGCCTGAAGCCGCGCGTTGTGGGATCGGTGCCGACCGGCACCGTGAAGCAGAGCTTCAGCCATGGCCGATCCAAGACGGTGGTGGTCGAGACCAAGCGCCGCGCCGGCGCCGGCGGGCCGCAACGTCCGCAGGGCTTCGACGTCGCACGTCCTCAACAGGCCGCTCAGGCGCCGCGTCCGCAAGGTCCGCGTCCGTCGCAACCCGCCGGCGGCGCCCTGTCGGCCGAGGAGCAGGAAGCGCGCCGTCGCGCCATCGCCCTGGCCACGCAGGCCAATGCCGCCAAGGCCGCAGCTGAAGCCGCCGCCAAGGCCGCGGCAGACGCCGCCGCCCGCGAACAGGCCGCCGCCACCGAGCGCGCCGCCCAGGCCGCTCGCGACGAGGCCGCCGCCGCCAAGGCCGCCGCTGAAGCCGCTCGCGCCGAGGCCGCCAAACTGACGGCGGCTGCGCCTGCCGCCCCGGCCAAGCCCGCGCCCAAGCCGGCCGCGCCGGTCGCCGCTGCGCCGACCCCCGCGCCCGCCGCGCCGGCTCCGACACCCGCTCCCGCCCGTCCGGCCGCTCCGGCCCGCCCGGTGGTCAACTTCGGCCAGCGCGTGCCCAAGCCCGGCAATCCCCAACGCGCTGCGCCCGAGCGTCCGGCCTTCGGCGGCCGTTCGGCCCGCGAGCAGGCGATGGGTGGCGGCGATCGCGCCTATTCGGACCGCCCGCAGAGTGATCGCCCGCAAGGCGATCGTCCGCAGGGCGCGCGTTCCGGCCCTGGCGGCCAGCGTCCGCAAGGCGCCAAGCCCGCCGAGCCCGTCCGCTATTCGGCTCTGAACCCGCGGCCGGCACCCGGCGCCGCGCGTCCTGGCGGTCCTCGCACCGGCCCTGGCGGTCGCGCCGCCCCGAACGCCCCGCCGGCCGAGGCCAATGTTCTGCGTCCGGCCCGTGCGCCCGGCGCCGGCTTTGGTCGTCCGGCCGGTCGTGACGACGATCGCGAGAAGCGTTTCTCCGACGCCGGCAAGGCGGTCAGCCGCACGCGCGGCGAGCCCAAGCGCCGTGAAGGCCGCATGACCATCCAGTCCGTGGTCGGCGACGGCGACGCCGCCGAACGCATGCGCTCGCTGGCCTCGGTCCGCCGTGCTCGCGAACGCGAGAAGGAAAAGCGCAAAGGCGGCTCGACCGATGCGCCCAACCGTCCGCGTGAAGTCGTCATTCCCGACGTCATCACCGTGCAGGAGCTGTCCAACCGGATGGCCGTGCGCGGCGTCGACATCATCAAGTTCCTGATGAAGCAGGGCCTGATGATGAAGATCAACGACGTGATCGATTCCGACACCGCCGAACTGGTGGCCGAAGAGTTCGGCATGGCCGTCAAGCGCGTCTCGGAATCCGACATCGAAACCGGCTTCCTGGGCGAGGCCGACGATGCGGACGCCTCCGACACCCGCGCGCCGGTCGTGGCCATCATGGGCCACGTCGACCACGGCAAGACCTCGCTGCTCGACGCCCTGCGCACGACCGACGTCGCCGGCGGCGAAGCCGGCGGCATCACCCAGCACATCGGCGCCTATCAGGTCCGCCTGCCGGACGACCAGAAGGTCACCTTCCTGGACACCCCGGGCCACGCCGCCTTCTCGGCCATGCGGGCGCGCGGCGCCAATGTGACCGACATCGTGGTTCTGGTCGTCGCCGCCGACGACGGCGTCATGCCGCAGACCATCGAAGCCATCCAACACGCCAAGGCGGCCAACGCGCCCCTGATCGTGGCGGTCAACAAGATGGATAAGCCCGGCGCGACGTCGCAGAAGGTCGTCAACGAGCTGCTGCAGTACGAAGTCATCGCCGAAAGCCTGGGTGGCGAGACCCAGATCATCGAGGTCTCGGCCAAGGAGCGGATGAACCTCGACGGCCTGCTGGAAGCCATCCTGATCCAGGCCGAGGTCATGGATTTGCGCGCCAACGCCGATCGTTCGGCCGAGGGCGTGGTCATCGAGGCCAAGCTGGACAAGGGTCGCGGTCCGGTCGGCACCGTGCTAGTCAAGCGCGGCACGCTGAAGCGCGGCGACATCGTCGTCGCCGGCGGTTCGTGGGGCAAGGTTCGCGCCCTGCTGAACGAGCGCAACGAGCAGCTGACCGAAGCCGGTCCGTCCGTTCCGGTCGAGATCCTCGGCCTGGACGAGGCGCCGTCGCCCGGCGACGTCTTCGCCGTGGTGGATTCCGAGGCCCGCGCTCGCGAGCTGACCGAATACCGTCAGCGGGTGAAGCGCGAGAAGGCCCAGGTCTCGGGCGGCTCGGTGTCGCTGGTCGACATGATGGCCAAGCTCGGCTCCAAGAAGATCAGCGAACTGCCGGTGGTCATCAAGGCCGACGTGCAGGGCTCGGGCGAAGCCATCTCGGCCTCGCTGGAGAAGATGGGCAACGACGAGGTTCGCGCCCGGATCGTCTATTCCGGCGCCGGCGGCATCACCGAGAGCGACGTCAACCTGGCCAAGTCGGCCGGCGCGCCGATCCTCGGCTTCAACGTCCGCGCCTCGAAACAGGCGCGTGACCTGGCCGAGCGTGAAGGGGTCGAGATCCGCTACTACTCGATCATCTACGACCTGCTGGACGACATGAAGGGTGTGCTTTCGGGCATGCTGGCGCCGCTGCAACGCGAAACCTTCCTGGGCAACGCCCAGGTGCTTCAGGTCTTCGACATCTCCAAGATCGGCAAGATCGCCGGCTGCCGCGTCACCGAAGGCGTCGTGCGCAAGGGCGCGCGCGTCCGCATCATCCGCGACGACGTGGTGGTGCTGGAATTGGGCGTGCTCAACACGCTCAAGCGCTTCAAGGACGAGGTCAACGAGGTGCCTTCGGGCCAGGAGTGCGGCATGCAGTTCCAGGGCTTCCAAGACATCAAGGAAGGCGACTACATCGAGTGCTTCACGGTCGAAGAGATCAAGCGCACGCTGGACTAGTTCCTGTCGCGAGCACGAAGAGACCAAGGCCCGGAACTCAGGTTCCGGGCCTTTTCTTTTGCAGGCCCGACATGACGCGTTAGGCGGTGTGCGTTCGCGCTTCGCCAACGCCCATGCCTGTTCATTCGCGAACGGCGACCGTGCATCGCCGCAAGCGCGGTGGCGAAGGGCAGGGGATGGCGGCACGGTCTGGTCATCGAGGGCCGGTCGTCGGTCCTCTCCCTGACACAGGATACGCCGTCATGAAGACTGTCGCCGCCATCGCTCCCGTCCTCGCTCTCGCCGCCGCCCTGGCGGCAGCGCCCGCCTTCGCCGCCGACCTGACCGTCGCCTTCCCGAGCGCGGCGCCCCAAGGCCAGATCATGGTGGCCGTCTTCAACAGCGAGGCCAACTATGGCGGCGAGGGCCAGCCGGCCCAGGTCGCCATGCTGGATGCCGCCGGCGGCCAGACCAGCGTCACCTTCGACGGTCTGCCCGACGGCGACTATGCGGTGCGCGCCTTCCACGACCTGAACGGCGACGGCAAGATGAACACCAATCCCTTCGGCATGCCGGTCGAGCCCTTCGCCTTCTCCAACAACGCCGTCGGCAATATGGGGCCGGCCTCGTGGGACCGCGCCAAGTTCGCCGCCGCCGGCGCCACGACCCAGTCGATCGACCTGAAGTAAGCGACGAAAGCCGGAGCCGGATCATGACCCCCTCCCGCCGTTCCTTCCTGATGGGCGCCGCCGCCCTCTCGGCCGCGGTCGCTACGCCCGAAATGGTGCGCGCCGCCGCCGCTCTGGACGCTGTCGCCGCGACGAAGGCCGACTGGGCGCTGGCGACCCAGGACGTCGAAGGCGACATCGCGCGCCAAACGATGCGCCTGGTCCACGGCCGGGCGCCGGCGGAGTTGCAGGGCGCGCTTTATCGCAACGGACCCGCCAAGTTCCGGCGGCCGGGCGGGTCGGCGACCCACTGGTTCGACGGCGACGGCATGATGCGCGCCTTCCGCATCCAGGACGGCCAGGCGACGCTGGAGGCGCGGTTCGCCGACACGCCCAAGCGCCGCACCGAAACGGAGCTGGACGCCGTGGTCACGCCGGGCTTCGGCACCAAGGGCGACGCGCGCGCCCGCATCGGCTCGAACGACGACGCCAACGCCGCCAACACCGCCGTCATGGTCGCCGGCGATCAGATCTGGGCGCTGTGGGAAGGGGGATCGCCCCTGGCCCTGTCGGCGTCGGATCTGTCGACGCGAAACTTCGTCACCCTGCGTGATGATTTGAAAGGCATGCCGTTCCAGGCCCACCCGCGCTACGCCCCCGACGGCTCGATCTGGAACGTGGGGTCAGCCGGCAGCCAAGCTGTTGTCTGGCATCTGCGCCCGGATCGCAGTCTGAGCGACGCCCAGGTCGTGCCCCTGCCGCGCGCCAGCTACATGCACGATTTCACCGCCACCGACCGGCACGTGATCCTGGTGCTTCAGCCCTGGATGTTCGAAACCCGCGCCATGCCCGTGACGTCCGGCCTGGCCTGGCGACCCGAGATGGGGACGCAGGTTCTGGTGTTGGACAAGGACGACCTGAGCAAACGCCGCCTTTATGAGTTGCCGGGCTTCTTCCACTTCCACCTGGGCGACGCCTGGGCCGAGCGCGACGGCACGATCCGTTTCGATGTGCCCGTCAGCGGCGATCCGCGCTTCGCCGTCGATGGCGCGCGGGTTCTGGTGGATGGACATGGGGTCGTTCCGGGCGATCCGGCAAAACTGGCTCTGATCACCCTGCGTCCAGATGGCCGCGCCGACGTCACCTATAGCGATGTCGTGGGCGAGTTCCCCAAAGCGGACCCGCGTCGTGCGGGGCTGAAGCGCAGCGTGACCGCCCATACCTCTGGCGAGACTCGCGGCCGTCCGCTGCCGACGGGACTGGCGGTCCACGATTGGGACAGCGGTCGCTCGCACGCCTTCGAGTTCGGCGTGCATCAGGTGGTCGAGGAGGCGGTCTTCGTGCCCAAGCCCGGCGCGACGGCGGAACGCGACGCCTGGCTGGTCGGACCGTCGGTCAATCTGAAGGACGGGCGGACGGAACTGCACGTCTTTGATGTGGCGAGGATCGAGGACGGCCCGGTTGCGACCTGGCAGGCGGACGTGGCCCTGCCGGCCGGCTTCCACGGGGTGTGGGCAGGGTAGGGTCGTCTGGGCACAACCTTTGCGGGCCTTCATGGTTCGAAAAGGCTGACGTGCCAAGGTGAGACCATGACCCCCGTCCAGACGCCCGCCGATCTTCGCCCCATCACCGCCCTGCGCTTCGGCGCCGCCATGTGGGTCGCCGTCTACAGCTTCTGGGAGAACCTGGCGGGCGCGGGTCAGTCGGGCCTCGTCGCCAAGGGCTATCTAGGAGTCGAGCTGTTCTTCGTCCTGTCCGGCTTCATCCTCAGCCACGTCTATCTGGCGGCGGCGGGCGAGAAGCGGTTCTCGTACCGCGGCTTCCTGTGGGCGCGGATCGCGCGCGTCTATCCGCTGCATATCGCCACCCTGATCGGCGTGGGGCTTCTGGCCGCCGCCGCCCTGTTCGCCGGCATGAGCGTGGACGCCAATGTGCTGAGCTGGGCCTCGCTGCCCGCCAACCTCTTCATGGTTCACGCCTGGGGGCTGGCGCCGGTCGCGGGCTGGAACCATCCGTCCTGGTCCATTTCTGCGGAGTGGTTCGCCTACCTCTGCTTCCCGCTGTTCGCCTTCGTCTTCTGGCGCCTGCGTCATCGGCCGATCGCGGCGGTGGTCGGGGCTGCGGCCTTCCTCGTCATCCTCTATTTCGCGTTCGAGCAACTGGCCGGGTTCGCCTTGACCGAGGCGACGATCCGCTGGGGCGCGCTCAGGATCGTGCCGTGCTTCGCCCTGGGCTGCGCCCTCTATCTCGTTTATCGCCGCGCGCCGTTGAAGGCGCCGTGGCTGTGCGCTGCCGCCTCGTTCGGCCTGATGGTGCTCAGCGCCGCGCTCGGACTCTGGGACGGCGTCACGGTTCTGCTGGCCGGCGCCCTGATCGTGTCACTGGCGTCGCTGCCCAACGCGCGCGCACGATGGCTGGCCTCCAAACCCGCCGTCTACCTCGGCGAGATCAGCTATTCGGTCTATATGGTCTGCGTGCCGTGGAAGCTTTTGGCGGTCGGTCTGGCCGCCAAACTGTTCGACGCGCCGGACAAACAGCTTCAAATTTTCGTGTGGTTGGCGATTTTAGCCCTGCTGCCTGTCGTTGCCGCCGTCTCCTATCATCTCGTCGAACGCCCAGCGCGTAAGGCTCTGAGGGATATTGCCGACAAGCGCGCCAAGCGTCACGACAAGGTTTCAGAAGGAAATATGAAGCACGGCGATATGCCGAAACAACTTGCGACAGGGCGTGATCCCGTGGCCTAAAGGGCGCTTCCAAAGGCGGGTCGGGATACCCCAAGCATGTCGAAACGGCTCAAAGCCGCCGCGGTTGCGGCGACCCTCGGTTTTTTTGCGCTGGGCGCCGTTCCCTCCACCGCAAAGGCTGATGAGCCCTATTGGCAGTGCGTGACCTTCGCGCGCATGTTCTCCGGTATCAATATCTTCGGCGACGCCTGGACCTGGTGGCGTCAGGCCGCCGCCAACTTCCGCACCGGCAAGGCCCCGGAAACCGGCTCGGTTCTGGTCTTCCGCCCCGAGGGCCGCATGAGCCGGGGCCACGTCGCCGTCGTCTCCGACATCCTGACCGACCGCGTCGTGCGCGTGACCCACGCCAACTGGGGCGGCAGCCGCGGCAAGGTCGAAGAGAACGTCACCGTCGTCGACGTCTCGCCCTCCAACGACTGGTCGCAGGTCAAGGTCTGGTACAATCCGATCAACGATCTGGGCACGACGGTCTATCCGACCTACGGCTTTATCTACAAAGGCGCCCGCGACGCCTTCGACGCCGGCCGTCAGATCGCCGCCAACGTCTCGGCCCAAGGCCAGCATTAAGGGCCGGCGCCAAGCTTGCACCGCCCGCCATCGCGGGCGATAGGCGGGCATGACCCAATCCAGCGACATCACCTACGCCGGCTATCTGGCGTTGGACGACCTGCTTTTGACGCAGCACCCACTGTCGGACCAGCACGACGAAATGTTGTTCGTCGTCATCCATCAGACCAAGGAACTGTGGCTCAAGCAGATCCTGCATGAGACGGCCCTGGCCCAGTCGATGGTGCGCGCCGGCGATCTGGTCCCGGCCTACAAGAGCCTGGCGCGCGTGAGCCGCATCCAGGCCGTGATGACCCACAGCTGGGACATTCTGTCGACGATGACGCCGTCGGACTATCTGCGGTTCCGAGGGTCGTTGGGGTCATCGTCCGGCTTCCAGAGCGACCAGTTCCGACGTTTCGAGGCCATGCTGGGCCTGAAGGACGCCAGCTTCCTGAAGTTCCACGAAGACCGTCCCGAGGCCCTGGCCGCGCTGCAGGCCGCCATCGCCGCGCCCAGCCTTTACGATGACGCCCTGGCTCAACTGGCCAAGGCCGGTCTGCCGGTGCCCGCCGAGGTGCTGAACCGCGACGTGACCCAGCCCTATGCGCCGTCCGAAGCCGTCGAAGCGGCCTGGCTGGAGGTCTATCGCGACACGGAACGGTGGTGGGTCCTTTATCAGTTGGCCGAGAAGCTGGTCGATCTGGACGACGCCCTTCTGACCTGGCGGCACAAGCATGTCGTCACGGTCGAACGCATCATCGGTCGGCGTCGCGGCACGGGCGGAACGGAAGGCGCCGCCTATCTGGCCTCGACCCTGACCAAGCGCTGCTTCCCCGAACTGTGGTCGCTTCGCACCAAACTTTGATGTCGCAGGCGGCAACCTTCGCCGCGCCAGGCCATTTCGCCGTCTGACCGCAACAGCGGAAGGAATGGACGAGATGAGCAATCCCAACGCCCACGACATCAAGGTTCTGAACGGCCTGATCGAAACGACGCTGGACAGCGCGGACGGCTATCGCGAAGCCGCCGAACAGACGCAAGACCCGCACTACCGCACCCTGTTCGAGCGCCGCAGCAGCGAACGCCAGCAGGTCGTCGACGACCTGTCGGCCGCCGTGCGCGGTCTGGGCGGCGATCCGGAGTCCGATGGATCGATTCTGGCCAAGGCGCACCGCGCGTTTCAGGACATCAAACATGCCCTGCTGAGAAACGACGATTCCGTCGTCGGATCGATCAATTCGGGCGAGGGGTTCATCGCCAACAAATATGAGAAGGCGCTGGAAGACACCGGCATTTCCGCCACCACGCGCGAGACGATCCGGCGGGCCTATGCGGCGGTGAAGACCGAACATGAGCAGATGGAAGCCCTGAAACACAGCCTGGAAGGTCAGCGCGACGCGGCCAACCCCTTGTTCCCGCAGTAATCCCGGACTGACGGAATAGAAAAAGGCCCCGGCGTCACCGCCGGGGCCTTCGTCATTTGGTCATTTGGCCTGAAACTAGGCTTCTTCGGTCTTGGCGGCCGAACCGGTTTCCGGAACGACGACGCCCTTGGCGGGACGAACCGTCTGGCGCTCGGCGATACGGGCCGACTTGCCGCGACGATCGCGCAGATAATAGAGCTTGGCGCGACGCACGACGCCGCGGCGCTTCACTTCGATCGACTCGATGTTCGGCGACAGGATGGGGAAGCGGCGCTCGACGCCTTCACCGAACGAGATCTTGCGGACCGTGAAGGTTTCGCTGATGCCGCCGCCGTCACGGGCGATGCAGACGCCTTCGAAGGCCTGAACGCGTTCGCGCTCGCCTTCCTTGATCTTCACGTTGACGCGCAGGGTGTCGCCGGGCTGGAATTCCGGGATCTTGCGTTCGCCCAGGACGCGGGCTTTTTCTTCGGCGTCCAGCTGCTGAACGATGTTCATGTCATTTCTCCTCGGGCTTTGCGCCCTTTAGCTGTGAGTTGGCGAGATGCGCTTGCCAGAGGTCCGGCCGCCGCTCCCGCGTAGTCGTCGCCCGCTGCGCCTCACGCCATCCCGCGATCTTCTTGTGATCGCCCGACAGCAGCACCTCGGGTATCTCAAGCCCCTCGAACGTCCGCGGTCGCGTGTACTGCGGGTGTTCCAGGAGCCCATCCTCGAAGCTTTCGGACGACAGGCTGTCGCCTGAGCCGAGCACGCCGGGGATCAGTCTTACGCACGCCTCGATCGCGACCATCGCCGCCGCCTCGCCGCCGGCGAGAACCGCGTCTCCGACCGAGACCTCCTCGAACCCGCGTGCGTCCAGCACCCGCTGATCCACCCCCTCGAAACGACCGCATAGCACGACGATCCCGTCGGCTTTCGCCCATTCCTTGACGCGCGCCTGGGTCAGGGGTCGACCCCTGGCGCTCATGTACAAAAGCGGCCGTTTCGGTCCCGGCAGGCTATCCACCGCCCGAGCCACCACGTCCGCCTTCAGCACAGCTCCCGGGCCGCCACCCGCAGGGGTGTCGTCCAGGAAGCCGCGCGTATCTGTGGAAAAGGCGCGAATGTCAACCGTTTCCAGGCTCCACAAGCCCTTCTCGCGCCAGGCCGTGCCAATCAGCGACACCCCGAGCGGGCCCGGAAAGGCCTCGGGAAACATGGTCAGGACGGTGGCGGTGAACGGCATGGCGGCGGCTCTTACACCAAACGCGCAGGAAATGCGCGTCAGCGGATCACCTGGGCCATGCCGATGGATTTCGGCGTGGTCGGCTCGAAGCCGTACTGCGCATACAGCCGGTTCGCCTCTCCGTCCGCGATCAGGCTGACGTAGGCGCCCTGCGCGTGACTGCGCAGCCGTTCCATCAAGGCCGTCATGATCGCCTTTCCCAGGCCGCGCCCCTGATGTGCAGGCTCGATGGCCATATCGACGATCTGGAAGAACAGACCGCCGTCGCCAATGATCCGACCCATGCCGACCACCCGATCATCCCGGCGTACAACAACGGCGAACCAGGTGTGCGGCAGGCCGGCGATGGCGTTCGCCTCAGCTTTCGGGCTCAGGCCGGCGTTGATCCGGAGGCGGAGATAATCGGCGACCGAAGGCGTTTCGGCCGTCAACTCATAGCCGGCGATCATGCGTTCGGCGCCCCGCCGCCCGCCGCGATCCAGCTGTCCACCTGGTCCTCCAGCACGTCCAGCGGCACGGAGCCGGAACCCAGGACCACGGCGTGGAAGTCCTTGATGTCGAACCGGTCGCCCAACGCCGTCCTGGCCCGGTCGCGCAGTTCCTCGATCTTCAGCTCGCCGATCTTGTAGCTGGTCGCCTGGCCGGGGTTGGTGATGTAGCGCTCGACTTCCTTTTCGATGTCGCGCTCTGACAGCAGGGAGTTCTGGCGGAAATAGTCCATCGCCTGTTCGCGGCTCCAGCGCTTGGCGTGCAGGCCGGTGTCGGTCACCAGACGCACCGCGCGCCACAGCTCGGTCGAGAGCCGACCGAAATCGGAATAGGGGTCCTGATAGAAGCCCATCTCCTTGCCCAACTGTTCGGCGTACAGTCCCCATCCTTCCGCATAGGCGCCGTAGCCGCCGAAGCGGCGGAAGCGCGGCAGGCCCTCGATCTCCTGCGCATAGGCGATCTGGAAATGGTGGCCCGGCGCGCCCTCGTGATAGCTGATGCCCTCGATCTGGGGCTTCAGCACCTGGGTCATGTCCGACAGATTGACGTAGTAGATGCCCGGCCGCGAGCCGTCCGGCGCGGGCGAGTTGTAGAAGGCGATCGAGGCCGTCGCCTCGCGGAACGGCTCCACCGCCCGCACCTCCAGCGCCGCCTTGGGCAGGGTCGAGAACCACTGCGGCGCCGCCGCCATCACCTGGGCGATGAAGCCGCGTGCGTCGGACAGATACTGCTCCTTGCCCTCGGACGTATTCGGATACTGGAACCGTGGATCGGTCTTCAGGAAGGTGAAGAACGCCTGCAGCGAGCCGGTGAAGCCGACCTGGGTCTTGATGGTCTCCATCTCGGCCTGGATTCGGGCGACCTCGGCCAGACCGATCTGATGGATCTGGTCGGCGGT
This sequence comes from Brevundimonas vesicularis, assembly GCF_900445985.1. Classification (GTDB taxonomy): domain Bacteria; phylum Pseudomonadota; class Alphaproteobacteria; order Caulobacterales; family Caulobacteraceae; genus Brevundimonas; species Brevundimonas vesicularis_D. Next base: position 467,159 of record NZ_UAQP01000014.1, on the reverse strand, counting down.
CAGGTCGGTGGTGGTCGAGAGCTGGAGCCGGGCGTTGTAATAGGCCTCGCCCTGCGGCAGGCGCCACACGCCCGCACCGCTGTCAGCCTTGGGCTGCACCTCGGCCAGCGCCGTCAACACGGTCTCGAACCCGGCCTTGTAGGGGCCGGTCAGGGCGGCGCGGGCTTCCGACAGCAGCCGATCCTTCGTCGCTTGATCAGTCTCCAGCGCCGCGACCTTCTTGTTGAAATCGGCCCATACCGGATTGTCCGCCCCATCGTCGAACGGCGCGCCGGTTATGACGTTGCGGGTGTTGGCGATGGACGGGGCGAAGACGAAGCGGGGCGAGACGACGCCCGCCGCCGCGCGCTGACGCAGTTCCTCGGCCACCTGATCCATCTGCGTCTCGGCGGCCTTGATCCGCGCGACATAGGCCTCGGCGTCGGCCACGCTTGTGACCCGGTGATTGTTGATCAGAAAGACCGGCAGGCTGGTGGTCGGATTGCCGTTGGCGGCGAACTGAAAGCCCCAGTCGCGCCACTGGTTCGACAGTCGCGCCTGCTGGACGCCATATTCGAACATCCGCCACGACAGCGCTGCCTGCGGCCCCAGCAGCTGCGGATCGAACTGGGCCTTCATCTGCGCCAGCTGCGCCTCCTGAAGCGCCAGGGCTCGGTCGGCGGCGGCGTCCGACACATCGTCCAGCTTGTCGTAGTCGGTCTTGATGCCCAGCGACGTCATCTGCTGCGGGCTCAGCGCGATCCGCGCCTGGAAGGCCTGTTCGAAGAAGGCGTTCAGCCGCGCGTCCTCGCTTTCGGCCGCGGCTGTCTGTGCGGGGGTGGAGGTTTGCGCCAGCGCGGGCGCGGCGGACAGCACCGCCATCATGGCGGCGGACGAGATCAGAAGACGACGCATGAACAACCCCTCGCAAAACAGGCGCGCACCTTCGGGGTCGCGTGCGCGCGGCGCAAGCGATCAATGCCCCGCCGTTGCGGCGATCAGACACGCCGACAGCAAAATCTTCGACACGGCGTCGCTTGATGCAACCCAAGTTCAGGGTCGGCGTTTCGACGAAACTTGACCATACCAACAAGGGTTCAAACCATGCGCAAGATCATCACCCTGTCCATCGTCGCCGCCGCTCTGGCCGTTTCGGCCTGCAACACCATCGCCGGCGCCGGCCGCGACGTTTCGGCCGCCGGTTCGGCCGTCACGCAAGGCGCGAACGAAGCCAAGAACTAAGGCTTTTCGAAAGCCGATGTTGGAAAGGCCCGCCGAATCTCGGCGGGCCTTTCTCGTATCCGTCGCATGACGGTGTTACGGTGCGACATCATTCGGGAGACGGCGATGGGTTTTCTGGACAATGTGGTGAAGGGTCTCGGCGACGACGCCGCAGGCGGTCTGAGCGATCTGCTCAAGGGTCAGGGCGGCGTCGGCGGCCTGGCGGAAAAGTTCGGTCAGGCGGGCCTGGGTGATGTCATCGGCTCCTGGGTCGGCACGGGGCCGAACGCCAACATCTCGCCTGAGCATATCACGGCCGTCCTCGGCCACGGCCCCATCGCCGACATCGCCGCCAAGATGGGCGTGACCCCCGAACAGGCCGGCGAGACCCTGGCCGGTCTTCTGCCCGAAGCCATCGACCGCCTGACCCCCGGCGGTCAGATCGACGGCGCCGACGACCTGCTTGGCAAACTGCCGGGTGGCCTGGGCGACATGATCGGCGGTTTTCTGAAGCGCTGACGCCTCAGGACGGCTGACCTTCGGTCGCCGCGATCGCAGCCTCTTCTTCCAACGCGGCCTTCTGGCGCGCCTGCAGCGCGGTCTGTTTGCTGGCCACGATGAAGGCCAGGACGATTCCGAACACACCGATGATCGCGGAATACAGGAAGAAGGCGACGTAGCCCGCGCCCAGCGCCGCTGGGGTCACGCCACTTGTCGCCGCTCCGGTGGTCAACACGCCGGGTTGCAGATTGGCGAACAGCGCCCGCAGGCCAGCGAAAGGCCCGGTCCCCTCAGCGGCGCGCGCCGAAGCCTCGACGATCCGTCCCGATTGGGTCGCGATCAGCTTTCCGGGCAGGGCGTACAGCGAGGTGAACAGGGCGTACTGGGTCGCGGTAAAGCCGATCGACGTCAGGCTGGACATGTAGGCGATCAGGGCGGTCCCGGCGTATCCGCTGGAGACGTTGTCTACGCCGATGGCGACGGTCAGGGCCGACAGGCTATGTCCTTGGGTCGCCAGCCAGGCGAAGATCAGGTTGGACACAGGGCTCATGAAGGCACCGATGACCATGGTGCGGATCAGGCCGAGCTTGGCGACCGACCAGCCGCCGATGATCACGCCCAGACTGGTCATGACGACGCCGAACACCTTGCGCACTTCGGCCAGTTCCGTCTTGGAAAAGCCGAGGTCGATGTAGAAGGGCGGCATGATGTTCAGCACGAAATCCGCCAGGCGATAGACGCAGATCAGCGCCAGGATCAGCGTCGCCACACCCGAGAAGCGCCTGTAGAAGTCGGCGAGGGGCTGGCCGAACGAGCCGGCGAGATAGGCGCCGGGCCGCGTCTTCGTGCCCGGCAGAGGCCAACAAGCCATGACCATGACGGCCAGGCCCATGAGCACCAGAGCGAACTGCAGATAGACGCCCTGCGGCTTCGCCGCCAGCGCTGCTGCGACCGCCGCCTTGCCGTCCGGGCCGAGGCCGAAGAGACTGAAAAGGGCGTTCAAGGGCGCCGACTGTCCCGTCAGGCCCGAGCCGAGGAACATGGCGGCGACGCCGATGACCGCAAGGCGCGCAATCCACTCGAAGATTTCCAGCCTTGGTCGCGAGGGCACGTCTCCAACCGGGATGGCGCGGATCGAGTGCGCCTTCTCTCGCGGCGCGAACAGTACGCCGGCGATACCGATACCCATGAGTGCGGCCATCACCGCGTAAGAAAGGTTCCAGTTGTAGAGATCGGCTAGCACCAGAGGCACGGCCCCGGCCACGATCATGGCGACGCGGTAGCCTAGCTGATAGGCGGCGGCCATCGCGCCATGGCGACTGTCGTCGGCCGCCTCGATCCGCCAGGCGTCGATGACGATATCTTGGGTGGCGCCGAAGAAGCCGACGAGGGCGGCGAATCCGGCCACGGCGATCAGAGCGTTGGAGGGGTTCAGGGTCGAGATCGACCACAGACCGAAGATGATCACGCCCTGCGTGACCAGCATCCAGGCGCGCCGATGACCAAGGAGAGGCGTCAGGAGCGGCACGGCGGTTCGGTCGATCAGCGGCGCCCAGACGAATTTCAACGAGTAGCTGAGCGTGGCCAAGGCGAAGAAGCCGATCACTTCGAGCGTCAGTCCGCTCTCTCGCAACCAGGTGGTCAGCGTATCGAAGATCAGCAGGTTCGGCAGGCCTGCCGAAAAGCCCAGCAACAGCATGATGAAGACGCGCCGCTCGCCATAGACGGCGAGGCCGCCGAGCCGGCCGGCGGGCTTGCCGTTGGCGGGGAGATGGGCTTGGTCGGTCATGCACGGCTCCGGCGCGGCGGCCGGAAACGCGGGCGCCTGTAACTCAGCCGACCTTGGCGCGGATGTCGCGCTTCGTCCAGCGGGCGAGGGCGGCGCGCAGGGCCTCGGCGTCCAGCGGCTTGACGATATGGTCGTCCATGCCGGCCTCCAGACAGGCGCGGCGGTCCTCGGCGAAGGCGTTGGCGGTCAGGGCCAGGATCGGCGTCGTGTCGCCCGCCGCGCGGATTGCGCGGGCGGCGGCGGGGCCGTCCATGCCGGGCATCCGCATGTCCATGAAGACCACGTCATAGCGCGCGCGTTTCAACGCGGCGACGGCTTCATCGCCGGTGGCGGCCGTCTCGACGGTGCAGCCCTCGCGGCGCAACAGGGTGCGGGCCAGAAGCGCGCCGACGGGATTGTCCTCGGCCAGCAGGACGCGGATGCCTGCGAACTGCACGGGGGCGACGCGGTCGTCTTCGACCGGGGCGGCGCAGTGGGCGCTGGCCTTGTCCGGCGCCTCGGCGCCGATAGCGGCTAGGACGCGCTCGGCCAGGGACGCGCGACGCAACGGTTTGATCAGATAGCCGTGGAAGCCGACGGCGCGATAGCGGGCGATCAGATCGCGCTCGGCCGGTTTCAGCAGGACGATGCCGCGACCGCTTGAAGGCAGGGCCGCCAGCGCGCCCGCCGGAGCGTCTGCGTGATCGACGAGGGTCACCGGGGCATCATTCGCCACGACGCCGCCCGAGGCCTCGATCTGCGCGCGAGCCGCCGACAGGACAAACGGATCGACGGCGCGCACCGCGACCGTTTGGTCGCGCAACGGCTTGTCGCGCGCCACCGCGACGGCGGCGAAGGCGGCCTCGAAGCGGAAGCGGGCGCCCCCGCCGGTTGCGGCGCCGTCGGGCCGGCTTTCGACCTTCACCGAGCCGTCCATGGCGACGGCCAGTTTGCGCACGACCGCCAGACCCAAGCCCGCGCCGTCCTGGCGGACCGCGTCGGAACTGTCGGCGTGGCCGAATTCTTCGAAGATCCGTGTGCGCGCCTCGGGCGCGACGCCGGGGCCGGTGTCGTCGACCAGAAAGGCCAGACGCGGGCGCGCCGCGCTGCCGCCGACGCGCTCGACCGAAATGCGCACGCCGCCGGTGTCGGTGAACTTCACGGCGTTGCCCGCCAGGTTGAAAAGCACTTGACGCAGCCGGCCTTCGTCCGCCAGCACGTCGGGCGCGTCGGCGGCGACCGACCAGACGATCTCCAACCCCTTGTCGTGGGCGCGCGGGCTCAGCAACTCGGCGACGCCGCGGACCAGACCTTCCAGATCAACGGGCGCCAGGTCGAACTCCAGCGCCCCGGCCTCCAGCCGCGCATAGTCCAGCAGGTCGTTGACCAGACCCAGCAGATGTTCGGCCGACTGACGCGCGTTCTCGGCATAGGCGCGCTGGGCGCCGTCCAGCCGGGTCCGCTGCAACAGATTGATCATGCCGATGACGCCGTTCAGCGGCGTGCGCATCTCGTGGCTCATGAGCCGCAGGAACTGCTGGGCGGGGTCGACAGGTGCGCTCGTCTGCTCCTCGATCCGCTTCGTCGCCGTCCGTCGCGTCATGGCCGTCTCCCAAACAGGACAGAGCCTAAAGGTCGACGGTTAAGGATGTCTCCACCATGTAACGATGGCCGTTTCACGCGTGCAGGAAGGGCGTCTGCTTGTCATCGCCCTCGCGTAGACCGAACCCTTCATGGCGTTGCGCCACGCGGCGGTCGAAGTCGGCTTCGGCGCCGATGGTGGTGCGGCGGTAGATCAGGGCCTCGGCGATGTGGCGGCGCAGAACGCCGGTGCTGCCGTCCAGGTCGGCGATGGTGCGCGCCAGACGCAGGGTGCGTGTCCAGCCGCGCGCGGTCAGTCCGCCGGCCTCGCCTGCCCGCATCAGCAGCATCCGGCCCGCCTCGTCCGGCGTGGCGAACCGATCCAGCGTGCCGCCGGAAGCGCGGGCGTTCAGACCTTGTGCAGCGTCCAGCCCGGCCTCGCGCACCCGGTCCTCCTGCATGGCGCGGGCGGTCGCAACGCGCGCCCGCGCCTCGGCCGTGCCTTCGGCGGGCGGGGGCAGGGCCATGTCGGCGGCGGTGACGGGCGGCGTCTCGACCGTCAGGTCGATGCGGTCGAACATCGGACCCGAGACGCGGTTCTGATAGTCGCGCTGGCAACGCGGAGCCTTGCCGCACGCCCCGCGTCCGGCCCCGCCCATGCCGCAGCGGCACGGGTTCATCGCCGCAACGAGCTGGAACCGCGCGGGATAGCGGATGTGGGCGTTGGCGCGGGCGACGACGATCTCGCCCGTCTCCAACGGCGCCCGCAGCGAGTCCAGGGCCTGGGCCGAGTATTCCGGCAGTTCGTCCAGGAACAGAACGCCATTGTGCGCCAGCGACGCCTCGCCGGGCTTGGCGCGCACGCCGCCGCCGGTCAGGGCCGCCATCGAGGCGGAATGGTGCGGGCTGCGGAACGGGCGATCGCGGGTCAGGGCGCCGCGTTCGATCAGGCCGGCGACCGACCAGACCATCGAGGTCTCCAGCAACTCCTGCGAGGTCAGGGGCGGCAAGAGGCCCGGCAGGCGCTGCGCCATCATCGACTTGCCCGACCCCGGCGGGCCGATGAACAGCAGGTTGTGGCCGCCGGCCGCCGCGATCTCCAGCGCGCGCTTGGCGCTTTCCTGACCCTTGACTTCGCGCAGGTCGGGCACGGCCTTGCCGTCCGCCAGCGGTCCGGGCTCGGGCGCGCGCAGAACCTGGGTTCCCTTGAAATGGTTGACCAGGCTGATCAGCGAGCGCGGCGCGAGGATGCGGGCGCCGCCGGCCCAGGCCGCCTCCGGGCCCGTCGCCTCGGGGCAGATCAGACCCAGGCCCATGGCGTCTGCGGCGACGGCGGCGGGCAGGGCGCCGCCGACCCGCGCGATCTGGCCGTCCAGCCCCAGCTCGCCGATCGCGGCCCAGCCGTCAAGCGCATCGGGCGCGATAACCCCCATGGCCGCCATCAGGGCCAGGGCGATGGGCAGGTCGAAATGGCTGCCCTCCTTGGGCAGGTCGGCCGGCGCGAGGTTGGCGATGATCCGCTTGGCGGGCAGGGCCAGACCGATGCCTGCGAAGGCCCCGCGCACCCGCTCCTTGCTTTCGGCCACAGCCTTGTCCGGCAGGCCCACGATGTTGAAAATGGTCGGCCCGTCATTGCCGATCAACTGGACCTCGACGTCCACGCGCCGGGCTTCCACCCCGTCAAAGGCGACCGTGACAACCCGCGCGACCATGTCGTTCTCCCACCTTAGCAAGAGAACGAACCATGAACTGAAATCTAATTCAAGTGGCGATCACGCAACCTGTGCGGTGCGTTTGGCTTCGATGGCGTCCCACATCAGGGCCGTGGCGTCGATGCCGGTGAAGGCCTTCAACTGCTGGGCGCCGGTGGGGGAGGTGACGTTGATCTCGGTCAGATAGTCGCCGATCACGTCGATGCCGACAAAGATCAGGCCGCGTTCCCTCAGCGTCGGGCCGATGGCGGCGCAGATTTCCAGGTCGCGCGGCGTCAGCTCGACCGGCATGGCCGTGCCGCCGACATGCAGGTTCGAGCGCACCGCCCCCGCCGCCGGGACGCGGTTGATGGCGCCGACGGGCTCGCCGTCGATCAACAGGATACGCTTGTCGCCCTTGGACACGGCGGGAATGAACTTCTGGATCACCAGCGGATCGCGGCTGCCCGCGGCATGGATTTCGATCAGGGCGTCCAGGTTGGGATCGTCGGCGCGCAGCTTGATCACGCCCGAGCCGCCATTGCCATGCAGGGGCTTCAGGACCACCTCGCCATGCTTTTTGTGGAAGGCGTCCAGGGCGACGGGGTCGGCCGAGATCAGGGTCGGCGGTTGCAGGCCGGGGAAGGCGGTGACCATCAGCTTTTCGGGGGCCGAACGCACCTGGGCCGGGTCGTTGACCACCAGGGTCCGTGGATGCACCGTCTCCAGCAGATAGGTGGCGGTGACATAGGCCATGTCGAAGGGCGGATCCTGGCGCATCAGGATCACGTCCACGTCCTCGGCCAGATCCAGCTTTTCCCAGTCGCCGAAGTCGACGTGGTTGCCGACCTCGCGCCGCACGGTGATCGGGCGGGCGCGGCAGTAGAGGCGGCCCTCTTCCAGCGCCAGGGTGCGGAAGTCATAGACCCACTGTTTGTGACCGCGCGCCTGAGCCGTCTCGGCCATCAGGAAGGTGGTGTCCCCGGCGATGTCGACGGCCTCGATCGGGTCCATCTGGATGGCGACTCTGAGGGTCATTGTTCTTGGGCCTATCGCGCGTCGCGCTACTTGAGGCCCGTTGGGCGCGCCGCGCTCCGGGCCAGTGAATGTTCGGTGTCGGTGCGGCGCTCAGTCGAGCTGACGCGCTTCCTCGGCCAGCATGATCGGCACGCCCTCGCGGATCGGATAGGCCAGTTTGGCGCCCGCCGAGATCAACTCGTTGGCGTCGCGGTCGTAGGTCAGCTTGCCGCGCGTGACGGGGCAGACCAGCACCTCCAGCAGGCGGGGATCGACGGACACGGGCGTATTGAAGGCGTCACTCATTTTTCTTGGCCTATCGCGCTGGCGCTAGTTGAGAGCTCTTTAGGGGGCTACCGCGCTTTGCGCTACTTGAGCCCGTCATTGCATGGACGGCGCGGCGTCGTCACCGCCGTCGGCGGCGTCGATGCGCATCAGGGCGGTCAGGGCCTCGGCGCGGGGCATCAGGCCCATGGCCTCCAGCAGAGCCTGCTTTTCGGCGGGTTCGAACGGCAGGGCCATCGACAGGCTGTTGACCAGGGCCTCCATCGGGGCGGTCTCGGCCGTCTCCCAATCGATGTCCAGGAGCCGGTGGGCCATATAGGCGCGCAGGGCGTCGAGGAAGGCGTCCCTGTCGAAGTCCGGCTCCTCAGGCGGGGAGACCAGATCGTCCTCATAGGCCTCGAAGGCCGCGCGAACCTGGCGGTAGGGGGTCTTGGACGGCATTTCGGCGGCGATGCGGAAACGCGACACGCCGGTCAGGGTGATCAGATAGCGCCCGTCGGAAGTCTCGGCGAAACTGGTGATCCGACCCGCGCAGCCGACCGGCGACAGGCCGGGCAGGGCCGGCGTGCCGCCCTTGGGCTGGACCAGGCCGATGATCCGGTCGCCGGCCATGGCGTCGTCCACCATGTTCAGATAGCGCGGCTCGAAGATGTTCAGCGGCAGCTGTCCGCGCGGCAGCAGGATGGTCCCGCCCAGCGGGAACACCGGGATCACCTGGGGCAGGTCGAGGGCGCGAACGTAACCCTGGGGCATCACTTCTCCTGGGGCCTACCGCGCTTCGCGCTGCTTGAGGCCCGCTTGTTCTGGATCACGAAAACAGAATGGACGACAGGCGGCGACGACCGTCCTTGGACACGTCCGAGGTCAGCCCCGCCGCCTCGAAGATGACCAGCAGCTGTTTGCGGGCCGCCTGATCATTCCACTCCCGGTCGGCCTGGATGATATGCAGCAGATTGTCGACCGCGCCCTTGAAGTCGCCGGCCGCGCTCTGGGCTTCGGCCAGGTCGAAACGCGCCTGATGATCGTTCGGATCGGCGGCGACCTTGGCCTCAAGTTCGGCCGAGGCGCCGGCCAAATCGCCAGTGGGGGCTTTCGACGCCAGCGCCAGCTGGGCGCGCACGCTCTGGACCGTCGGCTCCTTGGAGCCCTGCGGCGCCATGGCGATGGTCTGGGCCGCCTGTTCGGGGTCGCCGCCCGCCAGATAGACCCGCGCCATGCCGGCGATGGCCTTTTCGTTTTCGGGCTCGATCGACAGGACGTGGGCGAAGGCCTGGGCCGCGCCGCCGAAGTCGTTCAGGCCCAGCGATTCCTCGCCCAGCTCCAGCAGCTGCGCCGTCTCGGTCGAGCCGCCCTGACCGCCGGTCAGCTTGTCGATGAAGGCCTTGATCTGACTGTCGGGAATGGCGCCCTGAAAGCCGTCGACCGGCTGGCCGTTGACGAAGGCGTAGACGGTCGGGATCGACTGCACCCGCAGCTGTCCCGCATAGGCCGGGTTGGCGTCCACATCGATCTTGACCATCTTCACCGCTCCCTTGGCGGCGCGCACGGCCTTCTCCAGCGCCGGACCCAGGGTCCGGCACGGCCCGCACCAGGTGGCCCAGAAGTCGACGATGACCGGCTGATGCTTGGACGCTTCGATCACGTCGGTCATGAAGGAGGCGTCCGTGCCTTCCTTGATCAGGTCGCCGGCGGCGTCGGGGGTCAGGGTCGGGTCGAGCAGGGTCATGGGCGAAGTCCGCGCAGAGATCGGTCAGTGTCAACGGTTCAGATGGCGTCGGGATGCGTCGGCATCAAGCCGGGAAAAGGTCGCGCCGAGATTTCAGACGGCAGTCGTGAAAAACACCGTCTAATTCGTCTAATTCGTCTTAAAATCGCCTCTCGTCGCCGCGCGCTCGATCCATGGTTTGCGAGATGGGGCGACGACGTGGATCGTCAAGATGACGCGAAGCGCTAATGCCGAGGATGGGCAGCGGAGCAGGCGATTAGTGCGCGTCAGCGATTTCAGCGACTGCGTAAATATGATCGACCGGTATCGAGAGCCTGGTTTTTTCCAGAGTGGGGCCACCCGAGAGTTCGACCTTGAGCATTCCGCCATTTGAATGATTGATGACCTCATCTCGTGTAACCGTCACCGTGAAATCCTCGCTCCACAAACACTCGGATTGGGGGGCGTCAGGCCTGGAAGTGCATTCCCGAACCATGACTGGTCCGCGCTTGAACGCCGCCAACTCCCCGTTCAAAAACGCGGCTCTGTCGTACAGGTGAGCTCGTCCCCGATAATAGGCGGAGCCTTGGAGAAACAGAGCACCTGAAGCCCCGCTGATGTCGATACGCCCTGCGTAGATATCGGAGCTGTCACCCTCCACCACTGGAGAGTAAAATTCCCGGCGTTCGGCACGTGCTATGGTTTTGACGCTGACCAAAACGCCGTTGGAAGCGGTGATCGTCGAGTCCTTGATGTCTTGCCCAACAGCTACTCCAGCGAACATGAGAGCTGTCGCCGCTACGCAAGAATGAGATAAGATCAGACCGAACATATGGATTACGTTAGCGACCGGCGGCGTTTATCGAAAGTGGGGTTGCGGTGACGCCAATGGCGCTTTCGATCAGCCCATCGCCTCAAAATCCACCACCACCGGCTCCCTGCCCAGCAGCGCCAGCACTCGCCGGAAGGCCGATTGATCCAGGGCGGTGGTCGCCGTATTGGTCAGGGGGTGGAAGTTGACGATGTCGGCGTCCCACAGGCGCTGGTCCAGGACGAAGGTGACGCGGCGGTCTGTGTCGTTGATCAGGCCCAGCGCCGTGACCGAGCCGGGGCGGACGCCCAGCGTTTCCCACATCAGGGTCTCATTGCCGAACGACAGCCGGCCTGAGCCCATGACGGCGGCGGCGCGTTTCAGGTCGATCACCGTGTCCTGACGCGCCGAGATCAGCCACAGCCGGCCTTTGTGATCCTTGAGGAACAGGTTCTTGGTGTGGGCGCCGGGCAGGTCGGCCTTGAGGTCCAGCCCTTCCTCGACCCGAAAGACGGCCGGGTGGTCGTGGGTGAGGTGATCCACGCCGTTCGCCTTCAGCCAGACGGTCAGGGTCTCGCGGTCGAAAGCGGGTGCGTCAGTCATGGTTGAGCCGTCGGGTTTCGGGCGTTAGGAAATGGTCATGGTCGATACCGTCAACACGCGCCCGCTGGAACTGGAATGCTATCCGATGACGGCCCGGCCGCCGGACCTGGTGCCCGGCCGCCAGTCGCGCAACTGGATGGACGCCTTCATCAGCCGCCACCCCTATCGCTGCCTGCCGCTGAACATGGCCAACACGACGGGGTGGGAAATCCTGTGCCCGTTCGGCTTCTCGGCCGAGTGGAACGGCGGTCCGCGCCAGGAAGACATCGTCATCAGGCCGGATCGGCCCCAGCACGATCTGGCCCATTTCGTCACCTCGCACTTCTCGCGCGGGGTGCTGACCATGCATCCGCAATATCTGTTTCGCACGCCGCCCGGCTGGGGGATGATGTGTTCGGGGTCGCCCAACCATGTGAAGGACGGCATTCAGCCGCTGGTCGGATTGATCGAGACGGACTGGCTGCCCTTCCCCTTCACGATGAACTGGATCTTCACCCGGCCGGGACGGATCACGTTTGAGAAGGGCGAACCCTTCTGCTTCATCAATCTGATCGAGCACAAGAAGGTCGAACAGTTCCAGCCGATCATCCGCACGCTGGAATCCAACCCGGTGATGAAGGGTCAGTTCGAGGCCTGGAACCGCGCCCGCACCGACTTCAACCAGCGTCTGGCCGGCGGCGATCCGGATGCGGCCAAGGAGGCTTGGCAGCGCTACTATTTCAAGGGCGAGGTGCCGGAAGATCTGGGCACGGCGCCGGCGACCCACTCCAACAAGCGCCGGCTGAAGTCGCCGCGGGTGGGCTAACCAAAAACCCTCTCCCGATGGGAGAGGGCTTGAGCGCCCGAGAGCGCAGCGATCGGTCTTGCGCAAAAGGGTGAGGGTCGGGTCCAGGCGAACTGGCAACCAACCGACCCTCATCCGGCCCTACGGGCCACCTTCTCCCAACGGGAGAAGGGCGTTGTTCTCTTAGGCCGCCGGGCGGGTGACCTGCGGACCCAGGTTCTGGATCACCTCGCGGGCGTCGAAGGCGTTGGGGTCGTTGGCGGGTTTGGGGCCGCGACCCAGGACGATCTCGGCATTGGCCTCGAACCGATCGACCTGGCGGACGTCGAAGTCGTTGACGCCCCACGGGCCGTAACGGTCCCACGGGCTCCAGAAGCCGCTGCGGTAGTAGCGCCACGACGGACCCCAGTAGGGGCTGTAGAAGCGGTTATAGCCCGAATAGAACGGATCGGGCGTGCCGACGAAGCGGGTGTCGCGATCGGTGGCGCGGTTGACGGTGGAGAACCAGTCATAGCCGCTCTCGACCGTCAGTTCGGCCGAACGCAGCAGCAGCGACTGCTCGACCTGTTCGCGCGAGGTCAGCGAATTGCCCGAGAAGCTGACCCGGAAACGATTGTTCTCCAGGCGCTGCTCGGCATAGCCGCCACGCTGGCCGTTGAAGCCTGCGGGTTGATACGGGGTGGCGGTGGCGCAGGCCGCCAGAGTCAGACCGGCGGCGACGGTCACCGCCAGGGTCTTCAGGGGGAGGGTTTTCATGACATCAAACTCCTTGATCGCCCATTCGGGCGCTCTGACGGCTGAACGGAGCATGAACGAAGGCGTTCCCAACCACTGTATGACGAAGCGTCGCGGCGTCTAGAGCCGAAGAACGATCAGCACGGCGGCGACCATCAGCAGCAGGCCGACAAAGACGCCGAAGCCCTTTCGAAAGCGCGGTTGCTGCATGCGGCGCGACAAGGCGGCGCCGGACAGGGCGTAGGTGCTCATCGACACCATATCCATGCCGATGGCCGCCATGGCGAACATCGCCATCTGCGGCGCGACCGGGCGGTTCACGTCGATGAAGGGCGGCAGGACGGCGGTGAAGAACAGGATGGCCTTGGGGTTGGCGATCTGGACGGCGAACCCGTCGATCAGGGCGCTGCGGCCTTTCTTGACGACGACCTCGTCGGGATCGGCGGCGGTGGCGAAGGCGCCGCGCAGCGCCTTGATCCCAAGCCAGGCGACATAGAGCGCGCCCAGCACGGCGATGACCTTGAAGGCGGCGGGGAAGGCCTTGACCAGGGCGCCCAGACCCAGGGCCGCCGCGCCAAACCACACCAGGGTCGCGGCATTCATGCCCAAGACGCCGATCAGGGCCGAGGCGCGGCCCTTTTCAACGCCGGTTGCGACGGCGAACAGATTGGCGGGGCCGGGCGTGATCGCCATCACCGCCATGACGCCGAGGAAGGTCGAATAGAGGTGCGGATCGACGGGCAGGGCGGACATGCGGCGCGATGTCGCTGCTTAGTCGAGCGCGGTCAAGGCGATCTGTCTTCTCCCCACACGTGGGAGGAGACAGAAAATCAGGCGGCCGGACGGGCGGGGGGCGCCGGCGGTTCGGGGGCTTCCGGGGCCTCGGGTGCCTCGGGAACCTCGTCGACCGCTTCGTCCTCGACGACGGCGTCGGCGGCCTGGTCCAGCGCGTATTGGGCGACCAGGCTGTAGGTCTCCATCTGTTCGGGCGTCGGATTGGTCCAGGCGCTGTTGCGGGCGATGCCCTCGGCGGTGACGACGCCCTTCTGCATCCCCTCTTCCATCGCCTGTTTGACCTCGGGGTCGTTCAGCGCCTCAGCGACAATGGCGTCGACATCGATATTCTTCAGCGCCTGGGCGGCCATTTCGGTGGCGTGTTTCGTGGTCTCGGCGGTGAAGGCGGCGACATCGGGCGCATAGTCCGACCACAAGGCGGCGATGCGACGGCCGCGTTCGGCCTCGCTCAGGCTCTGGTCTTCGGAAATCGCTTCGGCCCGTTCGCCAAAGGTCTCCATGCGCGCTTCGAAAGCCTCGGCGGCGGCTTCCATACGGGCTTCGGCGGCTTCGGCGGAAACCGGAGCCGGCAAGGGTGCTGGCGCAGGGGTCTGCGCCAAGGCCGAGGACAGGGGCGCGATCGCCAGGGCGGCGGTCAGGCTGAGCAGGCGGATCATGGGACGGCTCCCGTTGAATGACCCGCGCAAACTCCGCCCTCCGCCGCCCCGTCTCAAGTGAAATCGCGGTAAGGCTCGGCTTACTGCGGTTGGGCGGGGGCTGCTCCGGCGGGCGCAGCGGCGACAGCTTCCTCAATCTTGGCACGGATCATCGCAGGATAGGCTTTGATCTGCTGAGCGGCCGCGCCCATCTGGTCGGCGGGCGCGCCTTGGCTGACCACGAAGGCTAGGAACTCGTCTGCGAACGTGTCGGCGTCCGCCTGATTGCGCGCCTGGATCGCGTCGAGGTCAGTCTTGGCCTTGGCCTTGTCGGCCTGAGTTGCTGCCGCCTGCATTTCTTCGGCCATGGCTTCCATACGTTCGCCGAAGGCTTCTCCTTTCGCCTCGAAGGCGGCTTCCTCGGGGCTGTCCGCTTCTTGGGCGGGCGCCGGAGCGGCCTGCGGCGCAGGGGCGGCGGCCTGACCGGCGGCGAAGGCGGGGGTGGTCAGGGCCAGGACGGCGACGGCCGCGGCGGAAGACAGAAGGCGCATCGGAAACTCCACGACGGGCCGCCTTGCGGCCCCGAACGAGGCTGCATCCCAGCCCCGGCGGCACCCTCCTACAGTCTGGTCAGATTTCAAAGACCCGATAAGGCTTGTCGCCGAGGGTCTTCAGCACCGGCAGGGCGACATTATAGACGGGCGTGCCCTTGGTGGTGCGTCCCTCCGATCCGCCGCGATGGGCGTGGCCGTGCACAACCAGGCGAACATTGTCATAGCGGTCGATGGTCTCGGCCAGACGCGACGAACCCAGGAAGGCGTGGATTTCGGGCGGCTCGCCCATCACCGTCTCGACCACGGGCGCATAGTGCAGCAGCACGACCGAGCGTTCGGTGCGCAGCATGCGGATCGAGTTTTCGATCAGATTGGCGTCCTCGACCGCCTCCTGCACGAACCGCTTGATCGAGGCCTCGCCGAACGAGGAGAGCATATAGCGGCCGAAGCCGCCGACGAATCCCTTGCCTCCCGCAAAGCCGACGCCGTCGATCTCATAGGCCTCGCCGGTGAGCATCTTGACCCCGGCGTCGGTCAGCATCTTGGTGACGACCTCGGGCTGACCGCACTCGTGCTCATGATTGCCCAGCACGCCGACCATCGGGATCTTGCACAGTTTGAGATCCTCAAGCAGCCGCTCGACCTCGGGCGTCTTGCCGTAGTTGGTCAGGTCGCCGCACAGGCACAGGACATCGGCGTCGTCCGACACCCGCTCGAACAGGTCCCGGTAGCGATGCTCGGTGGTCTCGCCGACATGGAGGTCGCCGACGGCGGCGACGCGCAGGGTTTTGGCGGGGCCGGGCTCCAGGCCGGGTTGGGTCGTCTGGGGATCGGGGACGGCGTCGGTCATGGCGGCTTACCTTTCAGTGACCCAGGTTGACGGGGTCGTGGCGTTCCTCCAGCCCCTTGCCCACCACGTCGCCGAAGCCCCATTCGGCGACGTCGCCGACATAGTCGCGCGGGCTGAACAGCCGGCCGCGACAGACCTTCACGCGCGGCGCCGGCAGATCGATCTGGGCCGTCAATCGCTGGACCAACTCTTCCATCAGCCAGCGCGGAATCCGGTCGCGCTCTGTCGGATAGGCGAAGCGGAAGTTCAGCAGATGGGCGGCCAGCACTTCCCAATACAGGTCCATCTGGTCCAGCAGGCTCTTCCAGTCGATGGCGTCCGACTGTTTCAGGATGACGTGGTTCACATCGGCCCCGTCATAGCGATAGCGATCCTGGATAAAGACCTTGGACAGGATCAGGGCCGTGGGCGGGGTGATCTGGACCTGATGCCCATAAACGGTGATCCGGTCCTCGCTAAACCAGCTGTCGGACACGGCGATGGTGCCGTTGGACATGGCGAAGATGACGTCGAAGAAGTGTTTCTCGTCCTTCCAGACCTTGGCGATCCAACGCTCGTCTTCGACGTCGGTGCGGTAACCGTGCTTCTGGAAGAAGGCCAGGATGCGGGGGTAGTCGCCGGGCTTGCAGAAGACGTCCAGATCCTTGGTCGGACGCCGGATCCCGGTATAGGCCGTGACCGCATAGGTGCCCGACAGCAGGAAGGGGATGCCGCTCTCCTTGAGCAGGCGCAGGCTCTCTTCATAGAAAGCCAGGGCGTCGGCCGGCGGTTCGAACGTCGGTTCGGCGATCACGTCTGACATCGGCTGAGGCCCTTTGCTGGCGAGGGCGAGTAAACGGCGACGCTGAATGGCGGTTCCGCAATTCTACCTAGCTGGGCCGCTACGGGATCCTTAACCCCTGCATGTCACTGTTCCGTCATGGGACTGGAATTGGTGAACGCAGAACGCGGGCGCTGGCGGCTTTTCCGCCACGAGGCCGGCCGCGCGGCCGGTCCGTCGCCCTATACCTATGTGGCGCTGTTCGTTCTGTGTCTGTCGATCAGCAAATGGAGCGTTTACGCATTCGGCGCGACCGTGCTGTGGCCCGCGAATGCGGTGCTTCTGGCCGCTGTGCTGCAGCTTCATCGCCGTCAGGCCATCGGCGTGATGGTCGCCTGCGCCGCTATCAATCTGACCAGCAACGTCCTCCGCGGCGATCCTGGCCCGATGATGTTCACCAATGTCATTCTGAACATGACCCAGGTGGTGGTCGCGGCTGTGCTGGCGCGTCGATTCTGCGGCGCCGCGTTGGATATGCGCCGGCCCTGGCGGCTGTTCCGCTTCGCCTTTTTCGCAGCCGCCCCTTCTGTTCTGCTTTCCACCCTGCTGGCGGGCGGCGTCGTCATTCTGATGAGATGGCATGTGCCGGGCACGCTTGGCTTCCGCATGCACCACCTGTTCGACATGGAACTGCTGGCGATGATGATCGTCACGCCATCCCTCCTGCTGCTGGCGCGTAATCATCGTTTCCGGGATGACGCCAAGGCCAGCCTGGCCGAGGCGACGGCGATCATGATCCTTGTCGGCGGCGTCACGCTTTTCGTCTTCTCTCAGACCGCCGCGCCGGTCCTGTTCGCGATCTTCCCGCCCCTAATCCTGCTGGCGTTCCGGCTGGGCCCGCCGCTGACGGCGGCTGCGGTGATGATGGTCGCTGTGATCGGCGGAGCCGCCACGCTGACTGGGCATGGGCCGATCGTGGTGACGCATCTGACGCCCGATCCGATCCTGGCCGCCCTGCCGCCCGTGATGCGCCAGATGAATGTGTTCCATCTGTTCCTGCTGTGCGTCGTGGGGTCGGTGCTGCCCATCACCACCTTGTCGACGGAGCGTCGCCGGCTGACGGCGCGTCTGAGGGCGCGGACGGCGGCGGCGCTGGACGCCCTGGCGCGCGCCAAACGCGCCGATGAGGCCAAGTCGAGATTCCTGGCCTTAATGAGCCACGAGATGCGCACGCCCCTGACCGGCGTCACCGGCTATGCTGACCTGCTGTCGCGCTCGCCCCATCTGGACGCCGAGGGGCATCGCCAGGTGAATGCGGTGCGTCAGTGCGGCGAATCCATGCTGCGTCTGGTCGAGGATCTTCTGGAGATTTCGCGCGGCGGCGACGAGGTCGTGCTGAAGCCCGCCGATCTGCGCGCCTTGATCCAGGACGCCGTGGCGCCCGCGCGCGAGTGGGCCGAAATCCGTGGCCTGACGTTCGACCTGCACATCGCGCCGGAGGCCGAGGGCTGGGTGCTGACCGACATGCGCCGTCTGCGCCAAATCCTGCACCACCTGACGCTGAACGCCTCAAAGTTCACGATGCGGGGCGGTGTGACCGTGCGCGTCGATCGGCGCGATGATCGGCTGCGGATCGCCGTGTCAGACAGCGGCTGCGGCATGGACGCCGCCACCCTGGCGGGCGTCTTCCGCCTGTTCGAACAGGCGGACGCCTCGACCAGTCGTGCGCATGAGGGGGCGGGCGTCGGCCTGGCCCTGGCTAAAAGCCATGCGGAGCGGCTGAACGGAACCATCGCCGTCGACAGCGTGCAGTGGCAGGGCTCGACCTTCACCCTGGAGATCGAGGCGCCGGTCGTAGTTCCGGTCGAGACGGAGAGCGGCGCACCGCTGGACAGCCGTCGCATGAAGGTTCTGATCGTCGACGACCACCCCGCGAACCGCGATCTGCTGCGCATCATGCTGCAGGCCGCTGACTGCGACACCGCCGAGGCCTGCGACGGGCGCGAAGCGGTGAACGCCGCCTCGGCCGAGGCCTTCGACCTAATCCTGATGGATGTGCGCATGCCGGTCATGGACGGCCTTGCCGCAACTCGCGCGATCCGCGCCCTTGCCGATCCCGCCAGCCAGACGCCGATCCTGGCGGTCACCGCCGAGGCAATGCCCGAAGACGCCGCACGGTGCCTGTCCGCCGGCATGGACGGTCATCTGGCCAAGCCGGTGACCCAGGCCAAGCTTTACGCCGCCATCGACGAGACGCTGAGCGCGGCCGCGTCTCGCCTGGACGCCCAAGCCGCCTGAGCCATCGAGCGCGGCTTCATCCCCAGGTCCGTCCCCAGAAACGTGCGGCACGGACACAACATCTAGCGGTTGAGATAAATTGTGATCGCAACATAGACCTATTTTGGCTTGGCGCCGACGCCTTCAAATCGCATGGTGAATGCGTCTTCAGATTCGCCCTCAGGTCCAGTTCGATGAACGCTATCACCCCGATCATCCTTCCCGAGCGCGCCGGTCTTCTGACCCCGTCGGCCGCCTACAAGCCGTTCCGCTATCCGTGGGCGTTCGACATGTGGAAGAAGCAGCAGCAGGTCCACTGGATGCCCGAAGAGGTGCCGCTGGGCGAGGACGTCAAGGACTGGGCCTCGACCCTGAATGACGGCGAACGCAACCTGCTGACCCAGATCTTCCGCTTCTTCACCCAGGCGGACATCGAGGTTCAGGACAACTACATGGAACGCTACGGTCGGGTCTTCAAACCGACCGAGGTGAAGATGATGCTGGCCGCCTTCGGCAATATGGAGACGATCCATATCGCGGCCTACGCCCTGCTGCTCGAAACCATCGGCATGCCCGAGAGCGAGTTCGGCGCCTTCATGGAATATGAGGCCATGCGGGACAAGCACGACTACATGGGCCAGTTCGGGGTCGATTCCGACGCCGACATCTGCCGGACCCTGGCCATGTTCGGCGGGTTCTCGGAAGGCGTTCAGCTGTTCGCGTCCTTCGCCATGCTGATGAACTTCCCGCGCCAGAACAAGATGAAGGGCATGGGCCAGATCGTGTCCTGGTCGGTGCGCGACGAGAGCCTGCACTGCGAAGGCATCATCAAGCTGTACCACGCCTTCAACAAGGAGACGGGCGCCGTCACCAAGTCGGTCGCAGACGACATCGTCGACTGCTGCAAGACGGTGGTGAACATGGAGGACAAGTTCATCGACCTGGCCTTCGAGATGGGCTCGGTGAACGGCATGACGCCCGAGGACATCAAACAGTACATTCGCTTCATCGCCGACTGGCGCCTGCGTCAGCTGAAGCTGCCGGAAGTCTATGGGGTGACGGAAAACCCGCTGCCCTGGCTGCAGTCGCTGCTCAGCGGCGTCGAACACGCCAACTTCTTCGAGGCCCGCGCCACCGAATATTCCAAGGCGGCGACGCAAGGGAACTGGCACGGCGCCGACGGCGTCTGGACTGAGTTCGACCGCATGATGGCCCGCCGCGACATGAGCCTCGTCGCGGGCTGAGCTTGATACTGCGGCGCGCGGGCGGCGTCCGCTCGCCGTCGCGAGACCGGCGACCTTATTGCGCCGGCTCGACCCAGGCCGGCCGGGCGGTGCAGGCGGGGCGGAAGCCCGTGCGGCACAGTCGCACCTGTTCCTGCCAGGCGGCGTAGTCGCGGTCGTATTTCTCCTGGGCCAAGCGGGCGGTCTCGGCGGCGGCCCGCGCCTGTTCTTCGGCCTGACCGACCTCGATCTGATGACGGGCCAGGGCGGCGTCGTAGTCCAGCCGGTTGGCGGCGTCGGTCTTGTCGGCCAGGGCGTTCTGGGCGGCGATCTCGTCGTTGAGGGCGCGGGTGGTGCGCATTTCCTCTTCGGTCTGCTGGGCGTCGCTGGCGCGATGATAGGCCTCGCCCCGCGCCTTCAGCAGGGCGTCGCGGCTGGCGGGATCGGCCGGGTCGGGCAGGGCGCGCTGATCACGATAGGGGTCGGAGGTCGCCGGCGCCGTCGTCGTCTGGGCGGCGACGGGCGGGGTCAGGACGGCGACGAGCAGGGCGGCGGCGACGGCGGTGCGAACGATCATGACTGTCTCTCCCGAGGCCGAGGCGTCCTACGCAGCTTGGCCATTGTGATCCTGCTGCACAACGCCGCAGCAATGAAAAGGTGGCGAAAGGCCGAGCTTCGCGTCATGGTCGTCATCTCCCGACCGCATCCCATCCGAGAAGACCGATGATCCTGAGCACCGCGTCCGGCGACTTCCCCATTCCCGCGGAGGTCGCGCGCCAGTTGCCGAATGTGCCGGCCCTGCCCGATACGACCGCCTCTGACGCCCGGCTCCAGATCGAGGACTTCCGTCATTGGCTGGACGCCTCGCCCGAGCACGCCATCGACTATGAGCGGCTGCGCCGCTGGCATCTGGTTCAGGAGGAGCTGGCGGCCCAGGCCAAGGCGGAGAACCGGCCCTTCGTCGTCTCGGACGACGGTCTGGAATAGGCGGCTCAGCCCGGCAGGCGCAACTCGAACACGGCGCCTGTTCCGTCGGTCTCGACCAGCCGCAGATCGCCGCCGTGGAGGGCGGCCAGTTCGCGCGAGATGGTAAGGCCCAGGCCCGAACCGTCCGAGCTTTTTGAGCTGACAAAGGGTTCGAACAGGCGTTCGGCCAGACGCGGCGGAATGCCGGGGCCGTCGTCGGCGATGCGCACGACGCAGAAGCCGTCCTGACCAAAGGCGCTGACGGTTATGGCGCCCTTGCCGCGCCGCTCGGGCGGACGCGTGGGATCGGCCTCGATCGCCTGGCGGGCGTTGCGCATCAGATTGACCAGGATGCGATACAGCTGATCCGGGTCGGCCTCGACGGCGAACCGGGGCGGCAGCTGTTTGACCAGGCGCACGCCGTCGGGGTCCAGTCCGGCGTCCTCGGCCGCCAGGGTCAGGGCCTTGGTCAGGACGACGCGGGTCTTCTGGGGGGCGGGCTCCTCGCTCTTTCCGTACTCCAACACATTGCGCGACAGGCCGGCGGCGCGGCTGAGCGCGCGCTCCAGCCGGGGCAGGGCCTTGGCCACCTGGGGGTCGGCGGAGGTCGCCAGCCGCTCGGACGCCATCTGGGCCGAGGTCAGCATGTTGCGCAGGTCGTGGTTGATCTTGGCCACCGCCTCGCCCAGCGCGACCAGACGCGCGCGAGAGCGCAGGGAATGGCGCACCTCCTCCTGCATGCGGCTGAGTTCGCGCTCGACGCGGCCGATCTCGTCGTGGCGGTCGGACGGCGCCTCGGCCTCGCTCTCGGGGTCGGCGGCGAACCGCTCCATCGAGCGGGTGACGCGACGCAGCGGCCGCAGCACCAGCAGGGCCAGACCGCCATACAGCAGGGCGCCCGCCGTCACCGACACCAGCAGGGACACCAGCAGGCTGTTGAACAGGAAGGCGCGCAGTTCCAGCTTCAACGGCTGGGCGGGGGTGACGATCTCGATGAAGTCGCCGGAACGATAGCGCGGCTTGGCCTGAACCCGCAGCGAGCGGTCCGGATGGCCGAACAGGGTGCGCCACGGGTCGGTCAGCCGCGACCAGCTGTCCTGACGCCTCAGGTCGATCAGTTCGGGCGCGCGGGGCAGGTTGGGGGCCTGAAGCAGCAGGCGGCGCACGCCTTGCTCCGTCAGGGCGACCGCCTGAACCCCGCCGATCCGCATCAACTCGGCGGCCGTGTCGTCCTCGACCGCGCTATAGGGCAGGGCTTCGACCCCGACCGAGGCCAGTTCGGCGGCCTGGAGCCGGTCGCGCAGCCAGCGCTCATGGAAGGCCGCCAGGTTCGGGCCCAGGATCAGAGCCTCGACCGCCAGGGTGAAGGCGACGGTCAGCAGCAGCAGCCGCGCCGACAGGCCGTCGGGCGCGCGCGGCGTCAGACGCTCGCGCCAGAGATTGGCCTGGTCCGGCGTCAGGTTCAGCCGCGCCGCGATCCGGTCGAACAGGGCGCTCATCCCGCCGTCGCCCCGATCCGGCGGGCGCGGATCATCTGGAACAGCTTGATTCCGATGGGCAGCAGCAGGGACAGGAAGACCACGCCCATCAACGGCCAGAAGAACTGTTGCAGCAGCATCGGCAGGTCCGGCCGCACGCCGGCGCGCAGCAGGCCGCCCAGCTGCGATCCGATCCAGGTATAGATGAAGGTGGACGGCAGCAGGCCGATGAAGGTGGCGATGATGTAGGGCCTGAGCGGCACCGCCATCATCCCCGCCGTCGCGTTGACCAGGACGAATGGCACGCTGGGGATCACGCGCAGGGTGAACAGGGTGGTGAAGGCGTTGCGGTCGATGCCCTTGGCCAGCCGATCCATGAAGCCGGCGTCGGCCTCGAACTTGGCGCGCAACCACGAACCGATCGAGGTGCGATAGACATAATAGATGACGACCGAACCGATGGTGGCCCCCGTCGACTGCGCCAGGGCCCCGACATAGGGGCCGAACATCATCCCACCCAGCAGGGTCAGGAAAACGGGTCCGGGAATGGTCGAGGCGGTCGCCACGGCGTATACGGCGATGAAGGCGACCAGCGCGATCCACCAGTTCTGTTGCGCATAGGCTTGCAGGTTCAGCCCGTGCTCGCGGATCAGATCCATCGACAGATAGCGGTTCCAGCCCAGGGCGAAGAAGGCGACCACAAGGCCGGCGATGGCCGCCAGCGGCGCCAGCCGCAGGGCCCATTCCTTCGCCGTTCGTTTCGCCATCCGTTTCATCGTCCCGAAATGCCGTCCGAGCGTTGACTCACGCGGACATGCGACTTATACGCCCGCCCTTCCTGCGGCGGACGCCTCTTGCCCCGTCGCCCAACCTTTTAACGTCAGGAGCCGACCGTGAAGCGGACCTATCAGCCGTCGCGACTCGTGCGCAAGCGCCGTCACGGCTTCCGCAGCCGGATGGCCACCAAGAACGGCCAGAAGATTGTTGCGCGCCGTCGCGCCAAGGGCCGCAAGCGCCTGACGGCGTAAGCGGCTTACGCGTCCGGATCTTTTGGACGCATGAGCGACCTTTTACAGATCAAGCGTCTGTTGCGGCGGCCCCAGTTCCTGGCGGCCGCCAAAGGCGTTTCCGAGGCGCGCGGCGCCGTAGTGATCCAGCGGCTGGAGCGCGGCGACGGTTCGCCGCACATCGGACTGGGCTTCACCGCCACCAAGAAGATCGGCGGGGCGGTTCAGCGCAACCGCGCCAAACGCCGTCTGCGCGAGGCCGCACGGGCCATGCTGGCCCAGCATGGCGTGCCCGGAAGCGACTATGTCTTCATCGCCCGCATGGGCACGACCGAGCGTGCGTGGGACCGTCTGCTTGACGACGTGAAATCGACGCTTACAAGGCTGGCGACACCCAAGGCCAACAGGCCTTCGCACGCCCGCGCCCCCTCCGGCCAGGACCGCCAGAATCCATGAAAAACGAAAACACGCGCAACACGATCATCTTCATCGTGTGCTCGGTCCTGATCATGGGGATCTACTATTTCGCCGTGCTGCGTCCGCAGGCCGAGCGTCGCGCCGTGCAACAGCAGGCCCAGGCTGAGCAGTCGCAGACCGCCGATGACGCCGCGCGCACGGCGCTGAGCCCGCAAGGCCCGACCTTCGTCACCGACCGCAGCCAGGCGCTGAGCACCGCCGCGCGCGTGCCGATCCAGTCCGGCACGCTGAAGGGGTCGCTGTCGCTTCAAGGCGGCCGGATCGACGACCTGTTCCTGACCGACTACCGCGAGGTTCAGGACAAACCCCAGCCGGTGGAGCTCTTCCGCCCGCAGGGCATGCAGAACGCCTATTTCGCCCAGTTCGGCTGGACCGGCCCCAATGTCGCCGGCGGCGTGCCCGGACCCAATACCGTCTGGCGCCTGACCAATGGTTCGACCCTGACGCCGACGACGCCGGTCACCCTGACGTGGGACAACGGCCAGGGCCTGCGCTTCACGCGCGTGATCTCGGTCGACGACAAATACGTCTTCTCGGTGCAGGACACGGTCCAGAACCTGGGCACGCAGGCGATTACCATCGCCCCCTACGGCAGCGTCCAGCGCCAGGGCGTGCCGCCCGCAGCCGGCTCGTCGCACATCGTCCACGAGGGCGCGATCGGCACCTTCGGCAAGCCGGGCGACTACCGGACCGAGCAGAAGAAATACAAGGACTGGCTGAAGGAGCCGCGGATCGAGAACGCCTCGACCGGCGGCTGGCTGGGCATCACCGACAAATACTGGCTAGCGGCCCTGCTGCCTCAGCAGAACGAGGCGGTCGAGACCGAATTCCGCGTCCGCGACCTGAACGGCGCCCAGCAGCTGGAAGCCAATGTCCTGGGCACCACCCGCACGATCCAGCCCGGAGCCACCGCGACCGAGACCCAGCGCCTGTTCGCCGGCGTCAAGCGCGCCGAGGTGCTGAAATCCTATGAGCAGAGCCTGAACCTGCCGCGCTTCGTCTATGCGATCGACTGGGGGATGTTCTGGTTCCTGACGCGTCCGATCTTCTGGATCCTGGAGAACGTCTATGGCCTGGTCGGCAGCTTCGGCGTCGCCATTCTGGCCCTGACCGTCATCGTCAAGCTGGTCATGTTCCCGCTGGCCAACAACGCCTACGCCTCGATGTCCAAGATGCGGAACCTCCAGCCCAAGATGGAGGAGATCAAGAAGAAGTTCAAAGACGACCCGCAGAAGCAGCAGCAGGAGACGATGGCCCTGTATCAGCGCGAGAAGATCAATCCGGTCGCCGGATGCCTTCCGCTGGTGCTTCAGATTCCGGTCTTCTACGCCCTGTACAAGGTGCTGACCGTAACCATCGAAATGCGTCACCAGCCGTTCCTGGGCTTCATCCATGACCTGTCGGCGCGCGACCCGTCGTCGATCTGGAACCTGTTCGGCCTGATCCCGTGGGATCCGGCGATGGCGCCGCTGATCGGCGGCCTGTTGGCCGGCCCGCTGCACCTGGGTCTGCTGGCGATCGCCTATGGCCTGACGATGTGGTTGCAGACGGCGATGAACCCGCCGGCGGCCGATCCGGTCCAGCGCCAGATCTTCCAGTTCATGCCGCTGCTGTTCACCTTCATCATGGCGCCGTTCGCGGCGGGTCTGCTGATCTACTGGGCCTGGTCCAACATCCTGACCATCCTGCAGCAGTATGTGATCATGCACCGCTACAAGGCCGAGAACCCGATCGATACCTTCTTCGCCCGGTTCAAGAAGTCACCGGCGTGATCGACGAGACCGAGTTTACGCCCGAGGAGATCGAGGCGGCGCGCGTCCTGTTCGCGCGGCCTGCGACCTTCGTCATGGGCGCGGCCAAGATCGAGCAGTTGCCCGACCCCGACCTGCCCGAGATCGCCTTCGCGGGCCGCTCGAACGTGGGCAAGTCCAGCCTCATCAACGGGCTGGTGGGCATGCACAAGCTGGCCCGCGCCTCGAACGAGCCGGGCCGCACGCGCGAGGTCAACTTCTTCGACCTGGATGGCCGGATGCGTCTGGTCGACCTGCCCGGCTATGGCTGGGCCAAGGCGTCCAAGACTACGGTCAAGAAGTTCCAGGATCTGGGGCGCGACTATCTGCGCGGCCGGGTGACGCTGAAGCGGGTCTATCTGCTGATCGACAGCCGTCATGGGCTGAAGTCGGTGGATACGGAGGCGCTGGATGCGCTGGACCTGGCCGCCGTCAGCTATCAGATTGTCCTGACCAAGGCCGACAAGCTGAAGAAGGGCGAGGGCGAGGCCGTGCAGGCCGCGACCCTGAAGGCCATCTCCAAACGCCCCGCCGCCTTCCCGGTGGTGGCCCTGACCTCGTCGGAAAAGGGTCTCGGTCTGCCGGAACTGCGCGCCGAGATCATGCGCACGACGGGCGCGACGCTGGACTAGCGGCCCTCATCGTCGGGTCACACCCGAGCATGACGGCCAAAAAGAAAAGGCCCGGAGATCGCTCTCCGGGCCTTCGTCGTTTTGGTCTGTCGTCGCCCTATTGGGCGGCGGGGGCCGCCGCGCGGACCTCGACAGGGATGCCCAGGGCGTCCAGTTGCGGCTTGACCACCGAGGCGTCGCCGACCACGACCCAGACGAACCTGGACGGGTCGATGGCGGCCTTGGCGGCGGCGTCCAGCTGGGCTGCGGTCAGGGCGTTGGTGCGCGCCGCGATGGTTTCCGGATAGTCGTCCGGACGGCCCAGCAGGGCGTTGGAGCGCATGGCGCCCAGGACGGCGGCCGAGGTCTCGTAGCTGCCGGCCAGACGGCGGGTGTTGCCGTTGATCGTGCGTTGAAGCTCCTCGGGCGTCACGCCCTTGCCGCCCGACAGGAAGTCATTGAACTGCTGGTTCAGGGCTTCGATGGCCGGGCCGGTCTTGTCGGCCTGGACCGGGGCGGTGACCAGATAGGGCACGCGTCCGGCGAACGGATTGACCGAGGCGTTGACGCCGTAGGACCAGCTCTTGGTCTCACGCAGATCCGAGTTGATGCGCGACAGGAAGTCGTTGCCCAACACATTGTTGGCGGCGTTCAGCACCAGCAGGTCGTCCTTGCCCGACACGCCCAGGACCTCGCCGCCCATGATGTAGGACTGGGGCGACTGCGGACGGTCGATCAGCACGATCTTGGGCGTCGCGGCCGGGATGGGGGCCGAGAAGTCCTTGACCGGCTTGGCCGATGCGGGCGGGACCCACTGACCGAAGGCGCTGTCCAGGATCGGCGTCAGCTCGGCCAGTGGCCGGTCGGAGACGACGAACAGCTTGGCGTTGTCCGGGCGGATCCACTTGGCGTAGTCGGCGCGAATGTCGGCGTCGGTGATCGCCTTGACGCTGGCCTCGTCGCCATTGCCGCTGAACGGACGGCCATAGGGGCTGTTCGGCCCATACATCAGTTCCGGCAGGGCGCGGCTGGCCAGGGCGGCCGGCTGGGTCCGCTCGGCGGCGATGCGCGACAGGCGGGTGGCGCGAAGGCGCTCCAACTCGGCCGGGGCGAAGGCGGGATTGCGCACCACCTCGGCCATCAGATCCACCGAAGGCTTCAGGTTCGGCGTCACCGCCGACAGCTGGACGACCGAGCTATCCATCGTTGCGCCGGTGATGATGGTTGCGCCCAGGGCTTCCTGCGCCTCGGCCAGCTGCGTAGCGTTCAGGGTGCGGGTGCCCTCGTCCATCAGGTCCAGCATCAGCGTCTGCAGACCCAGCTTGGACCGATCGTCGGCGGCCAGACCGGCGTCGAAGTCGAGCGCGATCTTCGTCGTCGGGGTGGCGTCGCGCTGGGCGTAGATCACCTCCATGCCGTTCGACAGGCGAGTGCGCTCGACGGCCGGGAAGTCGACGTTGGCGACCTGACCGATCTCGGGCTTGGGCATGCGCGGCTTGCGCTCGATTTCCGGGGCCGGGGTGCGGTTGGCGCCGGACGGCGCGGCGGCCGCCTCCTGATAGGCTTCGCGCTGGCCAGGCAGGGTGGTCAGCGTATAGGCCGGACGGGTCAGCCACTTCTGCATCGCCGTCTTGACCTGGGCCGGCGTGACGGCGGCGTAGGCGGCCAGCTGCTTCTTGTAGAACTCGGGATCACCGGCATAGAGCTGGCCTTCGGCGAGCGCCGTGGCCTTGCCGCCGAAGCCGCCGACCTGTTCCAGGCCCTGGATGCGACGCGAGGCGTATTGGGTGACGACGCGGTTGATCTCATCCTGCGTTGGGCCGTTCGCAATCAGGCCGTTCAGGATCTCACGCATGCGTGCCTCGACGGCGGCAGGGTCTTCGCCCGGCTTGATCGTGGCGCTCATCTCGAAGATGCCGACGCGGTGGAAGTCGCTGTTGTTGGCGGTGACCGAGACGGCGGTCTGTTCGCCGCGCACCAATTCATTGTCCAGGCGCGAGGAGGCCAGGCCGCCCAGCACGGAGGCGGCGACGCTGAGCGGGACGGAATCCGGGTCCAGCATGCCCGGCACGGCCCAGCTGACATCGATCTTGGCGTTCGACACCCGGTCGTGCGTGGTTTCGCTGAGCGGGGCGGACAGGGTCGGGACCGGGGCCTGGGCGGGATTGTTCACCGGACCCTTGGCGATCGGGCCGAAGTATTTATCGGTCAGTTCGCGCGCCTTGGCGGGCGTGATATCGCCAGCCAGCACCAGGACCGCATTGTTCGGGCCGTAGTTGGAGGTGAACCAGTCGCGGACCGTCTGCATCGAGGCGGCGTCCAGGTCGGCCATGGAGCCGATGGTCGAGTGGCGATAGGGGTGTCCTTCTGGGAACAGGGCCTCAAGTTGTTTGTACTCGTTCAGGCCATAGGGCTGGTTGTCGCCTTGGCGCTTTTCGTTCTGGACGACGCCGCGTTGCAGATCGAGCGTCTCCTGGCTGATGGCGCCCAGCATGTAGCCCATGCGGTCGCTTTCCATGAACAGGGCCTGTTCCAACGCCGGGGTCGGGACCGTCTCGAAATAGTTGGTGCGGTCAAAATAGGTGGTCCCGTTCATGTCGGTCGCGCCCATGTTGCGCATTGGCGTGAAATAGCTGCCGGGCGCATTTTCCGAGCCGCCGAACATCAGGTGTTCGAACAGGTGGGCGAAGCCGGTCTTGCCGGCCGGCTCGTCCTTGGAGCCGACGTTGTACCAGACGGAGACGGCGACGACGGGGGCCTTGTGATCCTCATGGACCAGGACGGTCAGGCCGTTGTCGAGGGTGAACTTGGTATAGGGGATGTCGACTTCGTTGATCAGCTGCGACACCGGCGCGGCCTGAGCGGCGGGCGCGGCGGCCTGACCAGCGGCCTGGGCGGCGGGTGCAGAGGCCACGGAGGCCCAGACAGGCGTTGAAACCGCCAGAAGGGCGGCGGCGGCGACGAGAGAACCAGTGCGGCGCATGCGATATCCTCGGGATTGCGGTTGGAGGGGACCATAACGCCGGTCTGCCGCCTGGCAACGCGACCAAATGGAACATGACCAAAGGTTCACGTTCTCCCCCGCGCGACCCGGAAAAGGTTGCATCGCCGGACCCCCGGTCTTATGCGCGCGTCAACTCCCCGACTGACCGCCCCTTGCTGAAAGAGCCGCCATGTCCGCCCCCGCCGACAAGCCCGTCAAGAAAGTCGTCCTCGCCTATTCGGGCGGGCTGGACACCTCGATCATCCTGAAGTGGCTCCAGACCGAATATAACGCCGAGGTCGTGACCTTCACCGCCGACCTTGGTCAGGGCGAGGAGCTTGGCCCGGCGCGCGAGAAGGCGCTGAAGCTGGGCATCAAGCCTGAGAACATCTTCATCGACGACCTGCGCGAAGAGTTCGTGCGCGACTTCGTCTTCCCCATGTTCCGCGCCAACGCCCAGTATGAGGGCGACT
This sequence comes from Brevundimonas vesicularis, assembly GCF_900445985.1. Lineage (GTDB taxonomy): Bacteria > Pseudomonadota > Alphaproteobacteria > Caulobacterales > Caulobacteraceae > Brevundimonas > Brevundimonas vesicularis_D. The sequence goes on along the minus strand of NZ_UAQP01000014.1, from coordinate 437,599 downwards.
ACCTGCTGGGCACCTCCATCGCCCGCCCGCTGATCTCCAAGCGTCAGATCGAGATCGCGCGTCAGGTCGGCGCGGACGCCGTCTGTCACGGCGCGACCGGCAAGGGAAACGATCAGGTCCGGTTCGAGCTGGGCTACTATGCGCTGGAGCCCGACATTCGCGTCATCGCCCCCTGGCGCGAGTGGGAGTTCCGCAGCCGCGAGGCCCTGCTGGACTTCGCCGAGAAGAACCAGATCCCCATCGCCAAGGACAAGCGCGGCGAGGCGCCCTTCAGCGTCGACGCCAACCTTCTGCACTCCTCGTCCGAGGGCAAGGTGCTGGAAGACCCGGCGGTCGAGGCGCCCGAGTTCGTCCACCAGCGCACGATCAGCCCTGAGGACGCGCCGGATGTGGCCACCGTCATCGAGATCGGTTTCGAAAAGGGCGACGCCGTCTCGATCAACGGCGAGGCCATGTCGCCCGCCACGATCCTGACCGCCCTGAACCAGTATGGCCACGACAACGGCATCGGTCGCCTGGACCTGGTCGAGAACCGTTTCGTCGGCATGAAGTCGCGCGGCGTCTATGAGACCCCCGGCGGGACCATCCTGATCGCGGCGCACCGCGGCATCGAAAGCATCACCCTGGACGGCGGCTCCATGCACCTGAAGGACCAGCTGATGCCGAAATACGCCGAGCTGATCTACAACGGCTTCTGGTTCTCGCCCGAGCGCGAGATGCTTCAGGCGGCCATCGACAAGAGCCAGGAAAACGTCTCCGGCACGGTCAAGGTCAAGCTGTACAAGGGCAATGTCTCGGTCATCGGTCGCAAAAGCCCCAACAGCCTGTACGATCAGGACCTGGTGACCTTCGAAGAGGGCGTCCAGGCCTATGACCACAAGGACGCGGCTGGCTTCATCAAGCTGAACGCTCTTCGCCTGCGCGTCCTGGCCAAGCGCGACGCGCGCAAGAGCTAGGGCGTCTTATCCGACCGGGCGATCCTGAGGATCGCCCGGTTGCGGTCGTCCGTGACCCAGATCGATCCGTCGACGGCGACGGCCAGCACGACCGGCGCGCCGCGCGGCTGACGGCCTGCGACCGTGTCCCAACCCGGCGTCAGCACCTTGCCGCGTATGCTGGGCGCGCCAGCGGGATAGGACAGGGCTCCGCGCGGATAGATGGCGTAGCGGCCGCCGATATCGGTCAGGGGGCGACCCTCGCCGTCCGTCTCGGCCGCCATGATCCGGCCGCCCGCGCGACGATAGCCGTGCCAGCTTATCAGCAGCCGGCCGCGCAGTTCGGGAAACATCGCCCCGTCGTAATAGATCAGGTCCAGCGGCGCGGCATGGGGCGGCAGCAGGGCGACCGGGCGGTCGCGCTGGCCGCATCGCGTCTGGGCCGCGCTCCAGCCCGGCAGGGGCGTCGCCAGATCGACGCAATAGGGCCAGCCGTAATGGCCGCCCTGACGCAGGACATTGATCTCGTCATAGGGATGGTCGGGCGTGGTGAGGTCGACCGAGTTCTCGCCTTGCAGGATCGTGCCCGACGGGTGCCGCACCAGGGCGATGGAGTTACGCAGACCCGAGGCGAAGACGGCGCTGTCCTCGGCCCAACGGCCGTTTCCCAGATAGGCGTGACGCCGCACCTGGGCTGTCGCCGCGCTGTCGATGCAGGCCCCCGCCGCATTGGCGCGCGCTCTGCCCCGCGCATCTACACAGCGGTCGCTGGGCGCGCCCACATTGACCAGCAGGTCGCCGTTGGCGTCGAAGACGAAGCTGGACAGGGGGTGGCGATTGGCGTGTAGCCGATTGTCGGGTAGGTCGCCGATCACGGTGCGCACCGTCGCCGCCGGATCGGCCGCGTCGGGGTCCAGCGTCAGGATGCGGTTCATCTCGGACACATAGACGCGCCCGTCCGGCCCGCGCGCCGCCGTGTGCGGCATGTTCAAGCCTTGAGCCAGCCGTCGCCAGCGCGGCGCGCCGTCGGGGCCGAACGACAGCCGCCAGATCGCGCCATTGCCCGGATACCAGTTGCCGAGATCCGTCACCAACCAGTCGCCGTTCGATAGCGCCAGCAGGCCGCGCGGCATTCGCGGTCCCTCGGTCCTCGCGCCTTGCCAGACCAGCCCCAGGCAATAGCCCGGCGCCATCCGCACGGTGGTCATTGGCCGCCCGCCGCAGTCGCCGTCGGTGGCATAGGCGCCCTGTGCGGCCCTCGCGCTGACAGGCGCGGCGACGAGCAGGGACAGCAGGGCCAGCAGGCGGACGGTCTTCATGACGCCAGAAGTCCCGACAGACGGCCCGAGATCAAGTGCGGTGTCAGATCAGACCCTGCTCGCGCGCCGCTGTTGTCAGGCCGTCGCGAAACTCGGGCGCGGCCAAGGCGATCAGGGCGCGGGCGCGTTCGCTGGACGACTTGCCCTTCAGATTGGTCCAGCCGTGTTCGGTGGCGACGATGTGGGTGTCGTTGCGGGGCGTGGTGACCGGCCCGTCCAGACGCGCGACGATGCGTGAGGCCGTCCCCTTGGCCGCCGTGGAATGACAGGCGATGATCGACTTGCCGCCATCCGACCCATAGGCGCCGCGCACGAAGTCCAGCTGGCCCCCGGCGGCCGTGAACTGGCGCCCGTTCAGGAACTCCGAGCAGCAGGCGCCGGTCAGGTCGACCTGAAGCGTGGCGTTGACCGAGATCATCTTCGCATTGCGCGCGATCACGGCCGGGTCGTTCACACACGAGACCGGATGGGCCTCCATGCCGCGATTGCCGTCCAGGAAATCATAGGTGTTGAGGTCGCCCATCGAGAAGGCGAAGACGCCCACGCCGGGATGCAGGGTCTTGCGGGCATGGTTGGCTACGCCGGCCTGCATCAGCTCGACCAGGCCGGGCGTCAGCATCTCGGCATGAACGCCCAGATCGCGGTGGTCCATCAGGGCGTCGCACACGGCGTTGGGCAGGGCGCCGATCCCCATCTGAAGCGTCGCCCCGTCCTCGACCAGGCCGGCGATGATGCGGCCGATGGCCAGGTCCGCCGGTTGGGGTTCGGCGCGCGGCACGACCAGCAGGGGCGCGGCATGCTCGACGATGCCGGCGACCTTGGACACATGGACGGTGCAGTCGCCGAACACACGTGGCATGTGCGGATTGACCTCGACGATCACGGTCTTCGCCGTCTGCGACACCGGCTTGGCATAGTCGGTGTTGGTCCCGAACGAGAAGAAGCCGTCCGCATCCATCGGCGAGACGGTGCAGATCAAAGTGTCCACCTTGACCTCGTCGCACAGAAGGCGGGGCGACTGCTGAAAGCCCGTGGGGATGAACTGCACGGGGTTGGGGCGACCCTCCTCGTGCGCGCGCTGTTCCAGCCGCCGTTCGATGGCGCTGTGGAACAGGCTCCAGGGGCGGATCCGGTCCATCAGCTCATAGCGCAGCACCGTGTCCCCGGCGATGGCGGTCGAGAGCAGATAGTAGAGGTTCACGTCCTCGACCTCGCCGCGCGCGGCCCGTTCGGCCAGGGCCCTGAGCAGGGCGGGCGGCTGGGACACGCCAAGGCCCATGGCGACCTTGGCGCCCGAGACGATCAGGGCGGCGGCCTGGTCGGGGGTCTTCAGGCGTTCGGCGTAGAGGGCGGCGTGGTCCATGGCGTGCATCTCCGACATGTCATCAGACTAGCCTGCCGCGCGGCGGATGGCGGGCCTAGACTTTGGTCGGGTCGGGGGCGGCTTCGATCGGGGAGGCTTCGTCCTGCAGCGCCGCACGGTGGCGCTTCTGCCAGCGCGCTACCCCATAGGCGACCAGCCACAGGGCCATGGCCCAGGCCGCGCCGATCGCCCAGCCGGCGAAGACGTCGGTGGCCCAGTGGGCGCCCAGATAGATGCGTGTCAGCCCGACCAGCAGAGCCAGCAGAATACCGACGCCCAGGACGAAGACCTTGAACCGCTCACGCGGGAAGGCGCGGGTCAGCATGACGGCGACGCTGAGATAGAAGACGGTGGACAAGAGGGCGTGGCCGGAGGGGAAGCTGGCGTTGATCGTCTCCACCGCCTGAGCGGCGGCGGGTGGACGGGCGCGTTCGAACACCGCCTTCAGGCCTTCCGAGAGCGCGACCCCGCCGGACAGGCCAATGACCAGCAGCAGGGACGACAACCATTTCCGTTGGCTCAGCAGAAAGACGATCACGATCAGGGCGAACAGACCCAGCACCGAGATGCCGCCCAACGAGGTGATATCCGCCGCAGCCTCCTTCAGCCACCACGGCCCCCACGGCCGGCCCGGATCGTCGGCGTAGGGCCGCATCAACGCCAGGACATGAAGGTCGAAGGCCTGGCCTTCGCCCTCGGTCATCTCATCGGCGAGACCGGCGAAGGTCAGAACGCCGCCGGCGACGACCAATAGGGCCAGAAGCGCGGCGATTTCCGTGCGGGCGACCGTCAGGGCGCGCATCAAAAAGGCGCGTAAGTCAGAAAGCGTCATGGCCGAGCCAACGGCCAAGCTGGGCAGTCGTTCCGATCACGCGTTCGTGATCACGCCGTCGCAGGCGCGTAAAACGAACGTGCTGGCTTGCACGCGGGCTTTTCCCCAGACGGCTGGGACTTGTCCGACCGATTCGCCCACAATGGTCGGCGTCAACCCGTTGACGGGTCATTAGGCATATGCGCCCTATATGTGGGCTCGGGGAGCGCAGAGGCCACAAGATGATGTGGTCGCGGCGCGGGCGGCTCAAACGATTTTTTGTTCAGGACGCAGATGACCATGGCTGGCGGCGAGGCATTGAAGACGACGGAATTCCAAGGCGTTGCGGCGACGCCGACGCCGGAGCGCCCCCACCTGACCGTGGTCAAATCGGTCCAGGTTGACCGCTCGCGCGACGATCTGCTGACCGACTTCGGCAAGAAGACTCTGGAAGATCGCTATCTGCTGCCGGGCGAAAGCTATCAGGACATGTTCGCGCGGGTCTCGACCGCCTTCTCGGACGACGCCGAACACGCCCAGCGCCTGTATGACTATATGAGCCGCCTGTGGTTCATGCCGGCGACCCCGGTCCTGTCGAACGGCGGCGCGGATCGCGGCCTGCCGATCTCCTGCTTCCTGAACGCGGTGGGCGACAGCCTGGACGGCATCCAGAACGTCTGGAACGAGAACGTGGCCCTGGCCTCCAACGGCGGCGGCATCGGCACCTACTGGGGCGGCGTCCGCTCCATCGGCGAAAAGGTGAAGGGCGCGGGCAAGACCTCGGGCATCATCCCCTTCATCCGCGTGATGGACAGCCTGACGCTGGCGATCAGCCAGGGTTCGCTGCGCCGCGGTTCGGCCGCCGTCTATCTGGACATCCACCACCCGGAAATCGAAGAGTTTCTGGAGATCCGCAAACCGTCGGGCGACTTCAATCGCAAGTCCCTGAACCTGCACCACGGCATCAACGTCACCGATGCGTTCATGGAGGCGGTCAAGGTCGGCGGAACCTTCGACCTGAAGTCGCCCAAGGACGGCGCAGTCATGAAGACCGTCGACGCCCGTTCGCTGTGGACCAAGCTGCTGGACATCCGCATGCAGACCGGCGAGCCCTATCTGATCTTCTCGGACACGGTGAACCGCCAGATGGCGCCGCACCAGCGCGACCTGGGCCTGAAGGTCAAACAGTCGAACCTGTGCGCCGAGATCATGCTGCACACCGGCCGCGACCACCTGGGCGTGGACCGGACCGCCGTCTGCTGCCTGTCGTCGGTGAACGCCGAGACCTTCCTGGAGTGGCGCGAGGAGCCGCGCTTCGTCGAGGACCTGATGCGGTTCCTGGACAATGTGCTGGAGGACTTCATCCGCCGCGCCCCGCCCGCCATGGCCGCCGCCGTCTATTCGGCCAAGCGCGAGCGTTCGGTGGGCCTGGGCCTGATGGGCTTCCACTCCTTCCTGCAAGGTCAGGGCGTCGCCTTCGAAAGCGCCATGGCCAAGTCCTGGAACATGCGCCTGTTCAAGCATCTGCGCCGCGAGGCCGACAAGGCCAGCCGCCTGCTGGCCGAGGAGAAGGGCCCGTGCCTGGACGCCGAGGAGCGCGGCGTGATGGAGCGGTTCAGCCATAAGCTGGCCATCGCCCCGACCGCCTCGATCTCGATCATCTGCGGCGGCACGTCTGCGGGTATCGAGCCGATCCCGGCCAACATCTACACCCACAAGACCCTGTCGGGCTCGTTTGCTGTCAAGAACCCCTATCTGGAGCGCCTGCTCGACGAAAAGGGCATCAACACCGAGGCGGTGTGGAGCTCCATTCTGGAGAACGAAGGTTCGGTCCAGCACCTGGATGCCCTGAACGAGGACGAGAAGGGCGTGTTCAAGACCGCCTTTGAACTGGACCAGCGCTGGGTGATCGAACTGGCCGCCGACCGCGCGCCGGAAATCTGCCAGGCCCAGTCGCTGAACCTCTTCATCCCCGGCGACGTGAACAAATGGGACCTGCACATGCTGCACTGGTCCGCCTGGGAGCGCGGCGTGAAGTCGCTGTACTATCTACGCTCCAAGTCGGTGCAGCGCGCCGCCTTCGCGGGCGCCGAGGACAAGGCCGAAGAAGTGATCGATCCCAACCAGCCCGATCTCTTCTCCCTTCCCAAGACCGACTATGACGAGTGCCTGGCCTGCCAATAGGGCCATCTGCACCGAACGATCCGAAGGGCTCCGCGACAGCGGGGCCCTTTTTCGTTTTGGAACCTCGGCTGGTCGTCCTCGTTCAAAAGCGACGAAACCATGACCAAAAGCCGTTGGACTCTCGCGCCTGCGGGTTGCAGTGTGTGTCCAGCGGATCGGTGGGGAGACCGGATGCGATTAAAGGCCTGTATTGTCGGCTTGGGGGGCGTGTTGGCGATGGCCGGCGCGAGCGCCGCGTGCGCACAGGCCTGGGCGCCCAACGCCTTCGACGCCTCGCCCGATGTCGAGGCGCGGTTGACTGAACAGACGCGTTTTCGCGTAGCACCTGACGCTCGGTTCGGCGCCCAGATCGAAATCCCGACCGCCTTCCGTCCCGACGATCGATCCGGCCTGTCCGCCAGTACGCGCAACGACGTCTGGATCGACCGCACCGACTTCACCGACCGGGTGACGCTGGAGACGGCCGGCCGTCTGCGCCGCGCCGACGGCTCGCCCCTGCCGGTCACGCCCGTCGACCGGGCCGAGCTGGACCCCGACGCCTATGACCTGCGCTATGTGCGCGGTTTTCGCGGCGCGCGCGGCCATACCGCCTCGGGCCTGGAAGTCAGCCTGACGCCCCACGCAGGCCTGGGCGTCGGCAGCGAAGGCCGTTCGGCCGAGGCCGGCGTCACGCTGAAGATCGGGGAGGGGCTGGATCGTCTGGCCCCCAACGGCCGCGAACGGTTCGGCGAGCGGCCGCGCTGGTATCTGTACGCCGCCGGATCGGGCCGGGCTGTCGGCTACAACTTCGCCCGCACGCGTGACGGCGACTATGCCCGCTCGGGCTACACCCAGGACAAGGGCAGCTTCCTGGGCGACGCCTCGATCGGCGTGGCCTATCGCAAGGGCGACATGCAGACCTCGTTCGGCGTCGTCTATCGCGAGATCGACGCCGGCAAGGGTCTGCGCGGCATGAACGGCCTGGACACCGACGTCAGCGAAGGCCTGCTGGCCTTCCAGCTGTCGATCCGTCCCGGCCGCTAAGCCTTCAGCGAACCTCCGAGACCGCCACGCCCTCGCGGCGGGGATCCGCCCCGCCGTCCCAACGACCGTCGCGCCAGATCGCGCCGTGCAGGCCCGAGGTCTCGGTAGCGTTCGGCTTCAGGGCCATGCCTGCCGCCGCCAGGGAGTCGCGGATATCGGGCGTGATCATGTCGGTATCAGCCCCGACCATCTCGCCCCGCACCACCAGATTGGGCAGGGCGATCGCTTGCTGCATCGACAGGCCCCACTCCATCGTCCCGACCAGGGCCTTGGCGACATAGGCCAAGATGCTGGATCCGCCCGGCGAGCCGATGGCGCCGACCAGCCGTCCCTGACGATCCAGGATCAGCACAGGCGTCATCGACGAACGCGGCCGCTTGCCCGCCGCCACCGCATTGGCGGCCGGATGCCCGTCCTCCAGCGGCGTGAAGGAGAAATCGGTCAACTGGTTGTTCAAAAAGAAGCCGTCGACCATCCGCCCGTTACCGAAGATGCTCTCGACCGTCGTAGTCATGCTGACCGCATTCCCCCAGGCGTCCACCACGACCATGTGCGAGGTGCCGCCCGGCTCGGCCGTCTGATCGGCCCCATGCGGCGGTGAGCCCGTCGGGGCGCCGGCCTCGACCGGCCCGTTCACCTGTGGGGCCAGGGCCGCGCGCGACGCGACATAATCGGGATCCAGCAGACCGGCGATCGGCACGCCGACGAAGTCGTTGTCGCCGATATAGTGGTCCCGGTCGGCATACATCAGCCGCTGCAACCGCCCGAAGGCCACCCAGGCCTCGGGGCTGGTCGCGCCCTTGTCCAGATCCGGCGTCGCCTCGGCCATACCGAGGAATTCCAACAGCGCGACGCCGCTGGACGGCGGCGGCGGTACGCAGATCACATAGGCCTGGTAGGGCCGGCAAAGGGCGTCGCGGCGCAAGGGACGATAGCCGGCGATGTCCGCCTCGGTCAGACCGCCGGGACGCGGTCCTTCGCGAACCGTCGCCGCGATGTCGCGCCCGATCGGCCCGCCATAGATGGCGCCCGGCCCCTGCTGCGCCAACCGCGCGACCGTGTCGGCGTAGGCCGGGTTCTTCAACGTATCGCCCGTCTGATATCGCGTGCCGTCAGGCTTGGTGAAATAGGCGCTGGCCCAGCGAGTCCACGCCTGCGGATTGCGCCCATTGATCATGCCGGCCAGACGCGGGCTGACCGTGAACCCGTCGCGCGCCAGCCGCTCGGCGTCCCCGAACAGATCGCGCCAGGCCAACTTGCCATGATCTTTCTGCGCCATCGCCAGCATGGCCACCGCCCCCGGCGCCCCGGTCGAGCGGCCCGACAACACCGCGTTGATGAAGGGCAGGGGCTTGCCGTCTTCGTAGAACAGCTCGGGCGTCGCCGACGCCGGCGCCGTCTCGCGCCCGTCATAGGCCGTGACGGTTCCAGTCTCGGCGTCATAGCTCATCAGGAAGGCCCCGCCCCCCAGGCCCGACGACTGCGGCTCCACCAGCCCCAGCACCGCCTGGATCGCCACCGCCGCATCCACGGCCGATCCGCCGCGCCGGAGCACAGTCATCCCCGCCTCGACCGCCAGCGGATTCGCCGCGGCGACGAACGGCCCTCGAGCGGGCGATGCGGCCGGCGACGGGGCCGAGACGGCCTGCGGCGATGCTGTCGTCGGCGAGGGCGCGCCTTGGCTGGCTGTCGCGGTCTGGCATCCCGCCAGGAGGACGGGAACCAGCACAGCGGCGATCTGGCGACGGAAAAGGCGCATGGAAGATCCGAAAGCAGGGGAGCGTCAGACAGGCCTAAGCCGTCGCAGACGCCACGCCAACCGCTTCAGACGCAGAAACTGCATTCCCCCGCTTGCGTCCGCCCGATCCACCGGCTAAAGACCCGCCCTCGCCGCAAGGCAGCCGCACCCGTAGCTCAGCTGGATAGAGCATCAGACTACGAATCTGAGGGTCGGGCGTTCGAATCGCTCCGGGTGCGCCATTTCGGTTCAAAGGCACGAACGCCTAGCACCGCCGCCTCTACGCCAGAGGCGGCGGTTAGCGTTCGGAGCAACTCGCTGCGCAGGCCGCGAATCCGAACCTCTTTCCGGCTCACGACTTCCACACGCTGTGCGACCGCCCGCACCTGATCGCGGGCGAACGTGCCGTCGCCGTTCCGCAGCTTCTTGCGTAGGGCGACCGCAAAGGCGCGCAGGCTTTCCGGCGTGATCGCGGGGCCGATCCTTACGATATGCGCCACCGCGCGCTCGGCATCGCCCTTGGCCTGGTCCCGCGTCGCGGTCAGCTCGGCGATGCGATCCTTGAGCGACGGGTCGCTTACGTCGATAACGCCATTCTCGATCGCGTCGTAAAGCCGCTTGAGCTTCGCTTCCGCCTCGGTCGCCCGCCGCTCAAGATCAGCCACATGCTCGCGGCGCTGGTTCACCCACTCGTCGCGGCGTTCTAGGATCTGATCCATCAGAACTTCGAGCCGCGCCGGGTCAAGCAGCCGCGCTTCGAGGTGATCGACTACGGCCTTGTTGAGCTGGTCCATCGGCACGGTGATGCCGGGGCAGCCGGTAGCGCCCTGCCGCGCCTTCGTCGAGCAGGTGTAATAGCGATACTCGCGCCCCACGCTGCTGGTGCCGGTGCGCAGCGTCATCGCGCCGCCGCAGCACGCGCAGAAGCAGATGCCGGTGAGCAGCGTCGGGCCGCCCACCGCCATCGGCGCCATCATCTTCGGGCTGCGCGCCTTGAGCGAGCGCTGGACCGCCTCGAACTCCGCTTCTGAGACGATCGCGGGCACTTCCATGACGGCGTGCTCGGCCTCGGGCTTGGGCGTCCTCGTCTTGTGGTCGCGGGTGTTGAAGCGGTGTTGGCCGATGTAGGTCGTGCGAGTGAGAACTTGATGCACCGCGCCCAAGCCCCAGCGTCCGCCGTCGCGGGTGCGGATGTTGTTCTCGTTGAGCCAAGTGGCGATGGACTTGAGTCCCATTGGCCCCCTGTTATCGACGCCGTTCAGCGCCATGCGGTAGATGCGCCGCACCGTCTCGGCCTGGATCGGGTCGATTTCCAGCTTCTTCTTGATCTTCGCGCCGCGCTCGCCGGCCGCGACCACGCGGTAGCCGATCGGCGCGCGGGCGCCGTTCCAGAAGCCTTGCCGGGCATTCTCCTTCATCGCGCGCAGCGTGTGCTTGCCGTTCTCCTTCGACTGATACTCGTCGAACAGCGTCATGATCTGGCGCATCATGATGCTCATCGGATCGTCGCCCAGGTCTTGAGTGATCGAGACGAGCTTCACGCCGTTCTTCGCCAGCTTGCGGACGTAGAACTCGAACTGGAACTGGTCGCGGAAGAACCGCGAGAAGCTGTGGACGAGGATGACGTTGAACGTCGGCGGCTTGACCATCGCGGCGTCGATCATCGCCTGGAAAGCGGGGCGACGATCATCGGTCGCGGTGTTGCCCGGCTCGACGAACTCGGCCGCGACTTCCCAGCCGCGCGACAGGCAATAGCCTTCGATCTGGCGGCGCTGGTCGGGAATCGACAGGTCGCTCTCGGCCTGCCGGCCGGTGGAGACGCGCAGATAGAGCGCGGCGCGGGCCGTCGCCATGACCGGCGGGGTCTCCTCGACGCGAAGGGCGGCGTCGGTCATGGCATGGTCCTCCTTATCTCACGGCAAGGGTCCGAACAGGTCGTCCAGCTCCTTGCGCAAATGGCCTTCGATCGCGCGCAGCTCTGCGTCGCCGATCGGAACCCGCTCGGGCCAGTCGTCCGTGACAACGATCGGCCCGCTATCCTTGATGACGCGCCCGCGGGACGCGGCTCGCTGCGGCGGCGCGCGCATATAGTCGTGCAGGTCTTCGAGACCTTCCGACCAGCCGCAGGGCGCGCGGCGGGGACGACGTTTGCGAGGCAGGGCCATCCGCCCACGTTGGCGCGCGACCGCGCAGGGTGCAAATGATCCGGCCGGGCGTAGCGCAGATAGGGGTTCACGGCGGGTCGGGCGAAGCAGCCTCCAGACGCTCCCGCGCTTCCGACTCGTTCGCAGCCGTCAGCAACGCCGTCCAATCGTCGGGCGGATTGCCCTTGTCGAGCATCTTGCGGAACACCGCATAGGCGTCCGACTTCGATCCATAGGTGCGTAACGTGGTCTCGTCGTTCACCCAGGCGAAGACGATGACCTTCGCACTGGTGCTGTAGCGGAAGAACAGTCGGAACCGGCCGCCGCCGAACTTCGCCCGGAACCAGTGCTTGCGGTCGTCCCCCAGCGTGCCACCCTGCCGATACTCCGGGCGTGTGGGATCTTGCGGAATGGTCTCGAATACGAGCTGGCGCAGCGCCGCCAGCAATTTCGCATTGGCTGATTTGTGCCAGCCGCGCGGGTCTTTCTCCCGCAGGCGCGCGACAGCCGCCCCCAGCTTCTCGAATTGATCGAGAAACAGAGGGTGGGCAATAAGCTGCCACCCGTTGACGACCATCATCAGAGATCGACATCGCCGTCGATCGGCGCATCGAGATCGACCTTAACGCCCTCGGTCAGCGCCGCGATGCGTTCGGCGAGCGCGGGGGACAGCGCGCTCAGCGCCTCGGGCCGGCGTTTAATGTCTTCGGCCAGGAACGACAGAAAGCTGTCGATCGCCGGATCGTCATGCTCGGCGTCGGCGCGATGCACCGACACGCCATGCTCATCGACGCGAAAGGCGATCTTGCCGCCGTAATCGACACCGAGCGCCTGGCGGACGGACTTCGGAATCGTCGTCTGACCCTTGGCGGTGATGGTGCTGATTTCTTCGAGCAACGCGGGCATAGCAACCTCCTACAGGGCGCAGAATGTAAGGAAAAACCATTACTTTGTCAAGGTGGGCTTTTCGGCGGGATCACGTCCGACTGGGCAGACCATTCCGCTCAATCAGTCCGATAGCAAAGGAAGTTGCGTGGTTGCTTCTCGTTGGACTTGCCCAATGTCCGGCAGAACATATGGCGAAACCTCATTTCTTCCGGCAGTGTTGCGTGCGGGGCTGCATTATTACAACCGCTGCGAGTCGCGGGAAGAAAACGGGGGCGGGATGATTCTCACTGACAATGAGACAAAGGTCGATCTCCTCAACAATGAGGCGATCGCCAAGACCATCATCGAGCTGCTGCGCGAAAAGCCCGAGCGCGCCGTGACGATCGGCGTTCACGGTGACTGGGGTGCGGGAAAGTCCAGCATCCTCGAAATGATCGAGAACGGCCTCAGTTCTGATGAGGACGTGCTCTGCATCAAATTCAACGGCTGGCGCTTTCAGGGATTCGAAGACGCCAAGATCGCGTTGATCGAGGGCATCGTCACCGGGCTTATTGAAAAGCGCCCATTGCTCACCCAGGCCGGCATGGCCGCGAAAGACATCTTCCGGCGGATCGACTGGCTCAAAATCGCGCGGCACGGGGGCGGTCTCGCTTTCACCGCGTTCACCGGCATCCCCACGGCCGATCAGGTCGGCGCGGTGGTCGGCACCTTGAAGGGTATTTTCGCCGATCCCTCGAAACTCGCCACGCAGGAGAACTACGACAAAGCCATCGACGGTGTGCAGGGACTGCTGAAACCCGGCGAGTCGAAGAATGTGCCGGAAGAGATCGAGGCGTTCCGGAAAGCTTTTGACGATCTGCTCAAGCAGGCCGGCGTCAAGCAACTGATCGTCCTCATCGACGATCTCGACCGCTGCCTGCCGGACACGGCGATAGAAACGCTCGAAGCCGTCCGTCTGTTCGTCTTCACCGCCCGCACCGCGTTTATCGTCGCGGCCGACGAGGCGATGATCGAATATTCGGTGCGCAAACATTTCCCCGAGCTGCCGGACACGACCGGTCCCCGCGACTATGCACGGAACTATCTCGAAAAGCTGATCCAGATCCCGTTCCGGATTCCGGCTTTGGGCGAGACCGAAACCCGTATCTACGTCACCCTGTTGCTCATCGGCGCCGAGCTGGGCGAGGACGATCCCGCTTACTCGGCGCTCATCACCGTCGCGCGTGAATTGCTCAAACGCCCTTGGCAAACGGCCGGGCTCGATGCGCAGACGGTCAAGACCGCTTTGGGCGACAAAGCCGGCCAGGTCCAGAACGCGCTTACCTTGAGCGATCAGATCGGTCCGATCCTGGCCAGTGGGACTCAGGGCAATCCGCGGCAGATCAAGCGCTTCCTGAACACTCTGCTGCTGCGCCATCAGACCGCGCTCGCCCGCGGTTTCGGAGATGAGGTGAAGCTGCCCGTCCTGGCGAAGCTCATGCTGGCCGAACGGTTCCTCTCCAGATTGTTCGACCAGATCGCCAGCGCCGCTGCCCGCGATCCGGACGGACGCTGCGTAGATTTGGCGGCGCTTGAAGCCGCCGCGTCGGAGGAAAAGCCAGCCCCCAAAGCGAAGCGGGCCGGGCCGAAGATCAGTTCCACTGATGACACCAAGCCGACCGCTGTGCCGGACTCCGAGGACAGCGCCATCCTGACGGAATGGAAGGCGGCCGACGCGATACGGGCCTGGGCGCGGCTGACACCGGCCTTGGCCGAAGTCGATCTGCGCCCCTATCTGTTCGTGACCAAGGATCGAAAGGACTATTTCGGCGCGGCCTCCGTCCTCGGCCGTCTCGCCGCTGTGGTCGAGAAGCTGCTCGGCCCAAAACTCGCTGTCCAGGCGTTCGAAGGCGACCTCAAGCAGCTCGTTCCGGCTGAGGCCGCGCAGGTCTTCGAGGAGTTGCGCGGGCGCGTCATGGGTGGCGACGCCTTCGATACGACGCCGCCCGGCATTGATGGGCTCGCCGTGCTGGTTCGCGCCCATCCCACACTGCAAGCCAATCTTCTCGACCTGCTCGAAGCCGTGCCAGCCGATCGGTGCGGACCGTGGCCCGCGTCAGGTTGGGAGGGAATCATCAAGGATTCTGACGCCGTGGCGCGCTTCGAGAAGCTACTCCAGGGATGGTCCACGTCCCAATCTTCCTTCCTGAAGACGACGGCCAGCGCCGCGCTTCGCACTCGAAAAGGCGGGCGCTGATGGGAACGTCGAATGCTTATGGGGGTGCAGGTGGCGGCACGCCGCTGATCCCGAGTTGGTTGCAGGGCGACGGTGACGGCGGGGCCGGTGCGGGCGCGGGTGATGGCGACGGGGCACAACCCCCGTCACCTGATGGATCGCCTCCAGCAGTTCCTCCAGCACCAGCGCCGCGGCCGACCGCGCCGGCAGGGGCATCGGATCGGTTCACATCGGCCCGGAACAATTTCACGCGCTTCGCAAGTTCGGGCGGAAGCGACCGCAGGAGCCTCGGCCGCGCGGTCTCGCAATATGTGTCCAAATCGGCGGGCGGCTCACGCCAGGCCGCGCAGCGCATGGGCTCATCGCGGGGCGCGGGCGCCGGACTGGTCAGCTTCCTCAACGACGCCAGCGCGAATGGCGTGCGCGAAGCGTTGCGAACGCTCAACCTCGAAAGCCTCGCCGGGCGTCCGATCGAGGAAGTGTTCGCGGGACTCGCAGATTACATCTGCCCCGAAGGCGGGTCGATCGACGAGGGCATCGCGCGGGACGCCTTCGTCGAGACCATCGCGGATCTCGCCGGTGCGGGCATTACCGACATCGACGCGCTGACACCCGGTCAAATCCAGACCGTTTTCGAACTATACGCGACGCACGCGATCGAGGCGCGCATCTGCAACGACATCGGCACCAAGGTCGTAACCTTACCTGCCGACCCGCGCGCGGCCGAGAGGGTTCAGTCGCAACTGCGTGATTTCATCCAGCGCGGTGTCAGCGACGCGATCAACGCTGCGGGCGTCAACATACAGTCGCTGACTCCTGACGCGGTGATGGGCTTCGTGACCAACGTCTATCAATCCGCCTTCGACGTGTTGCAGACGATGGGCGATGGGGAGGCAGCGAAATGAGGCGGCATGTCATCATCGGCCGTTTCGGCGAGGACGATAAGACCCGCGTTCCCAAGGCGCGCGATGAGGTCGCATCGACCTTGCAGTTGGTGGCGGGCAAGCGTCTCGATCATGGGATCGGCCGCGCCTTGGCCGATCTCAAGGCGCTGCACCTGACCCCGAGCGAGATCGGCGCGGACATGCTCGTAGTCGCGGCCCATGTTCATGCCGCGGACACCCGCATCTCCCGCTCGACGGAATCGCAGGATGCCTGGACGCGCGAGATTCGGCTGGTCATCCCGGTGAGCGATCCCGTGCGATGGACAGCCACCGCGCCCATCCTGGTCCGCGCCCTGAACTTCCTGACCGGCGACAGATGGGGTGTTGGATTCCGCAAGCGGACGAAGGGATACGCGAAGCTGGTTTCTCCTGCCGCGCCCACTCTCATTCCCGCCCCGTTCGATCGCGTGAGTCTGTTCTCCGGCGGTTTGGACAGCTTGATCGGCGCGATCGACAGCCTGAACGCCGGCGAGACGCCGCTTCTGGTCAGCCACGCCGGCGAAGGACTGGTGAGCAAGTCGCAGGAGCAGTGCTTCGATGGTTTGAAAGCCGCCCATAAAGCATCCGCCTTCGATCGATTGCGGGTGTGGATGAGCTTTGACACTGGGCTGGTCGAGGATGTCGGGTCGGAGGACACCACGCGCGGCCGATCCTTCCTGTTCTTCTCGCTGGGCGTCGCCGCCGGGACCGCGCTCGGCCGCGACTTCGTGCTCAAGGTTCCGGAAAACGGCTTGATCGCGCTCAATGTGCCGCTCGATCGACTTAGGCTCGGCGCGCTCAGCACCCGAACGACGCATCCTTTCTACATAGCTCGGTGGAACGAATTGCTCGGCGCGCTCGGTGTGGGAGGCGAGGTCGAAAATCCCTATTGGCACAAGACCAAGGGGGAAATGGTCGCCGAGTGCGCCAATCCTGCCTTGTTGAAGCAGCTCGCCCCTCTGTCGCTATCGTGTTCATCGCCGACGAAGGGGCGCTGGACCAAGAAGCCACAAGGACACTGCGGATACTGTCTGCCATGTCTCATTCGGCGGGCCTCTCTGCGAGGCAAGGATGCGACAGTTTACGGGGTGCCCGACCTGAAGGCTGCCACATTGGACACCAGGCAGGCCGAAGGTCAGCAGGTCCGATCCTTCCAGATCGCGATCGCGCGGCTATCGAAGCGCCCGGAACTCGCAAAGGCCCTCATCCACAAGCCGGGGCCTCTCTATGATGATCCCTCCCGCCACGATGACTTGGCCGAAGTCTATCGCCGCGGATTGGAGGAGGTTGGGCGCTTGCTGACTGGCGTTCGCGCCGCACCGTCGTAAGAGGCCCCATGCGATCGGGTCTCGTCGATTTTCATTGCCACCTCGATCTCTACCCCGACCACGCGGCCGCGGTGGAGCGTTGCGAGCGCGATGGCGTGTTCACCCTCACCGTGACCACCACGCCCAAGGCTTGGCCGCGCAATCACGAACTGGCGTCTGCCACCCGTCATGTCCGAGCGGCTCTCGGCCTGCATCCTCAACTGGTCGCCGACCGCGCTCATGAGATCGGACTATGGGAGGAATTGCTACCGCGAACGCGCTATGTCGGCGAGGTCGGGCTGGACGCTGGCCCACGCTTCTACAAGTCGTTCGAGACGCAGAAGAAGATTTTCGCTCGGGTGCTGTCGCTCTGCGCGGCGGCGGGAAACAAGATCGTCACGACGCATAGCGTCCGCGCGACCAAAGCCGTGCTCGATATGATCGAGCAATACATGCCGCCCCCGCGCGGGCGCGTGGTGCTCCATTGGTTCACCGGCACCGCAGCAGAGGCCAAGAGAGCGGTCGATCTCGGCTGCTATTTTTCGGTGAACGCGGAGATGCTCGTTAATGAAAAGCGCACGGCGATAACCAAGGCGCTGCCCTTGGATCGCGTTCTAACGGAAACAGATGGGCCGTTCACCCAGACGGACGCCCGTCCTGCCACGCCGAGCGATGTCTGGATCGCTGTGGAAGGCTTGGCGCGTCTGCACGGACTGACGCCAGCAGATATGTCCGCCACGATCATGCGGAATCTGAAAAGCCTGCTCGCTGAGCAAAGCTAGGCTCGTTAGGAGCGGGGCGCCTCGTCGATCCCGAACAAGCGCCAGAATCCGCCAATGAAGGGCTGCAAGCTCTCCGGACCAAGCGTGTCATCAACGACCTCGCCCAGATAGGCCGGGTCTTGCCATGCCGCATCCGTGAAATAATCGTCGCCGGTGATAACCCTGTAGTCTCGTATGCCGGTCAACGTCGCCATCGCGACCCAAGGCCCTTCGATGCCAAAACTTCTCAGACGCGCGACCGCGCTGCGCGCCGCCCCGATCACCTGCTCATCAAAATACTTCCGCCAGATGATCTTCTGGCCATCCTTGGTCCGTCCAATCGCCTAGGCGATATCCACATAGCCGCGCCGGTGATTGACCGACCATGTGCGCACGGCATTGCTGTCCTGGTCGATCGGCGAGTGGACGACCAAGCCGTCCAGACCGATCACCATGTCTATGCCGCCACTGACGCGCGGCGGCAGAACCGCCGTCTCGCGGGTCACGCGGATGTCCCGCGCCTCGCGCAGAACCGACATGGGAGCGACGGTCAGAACGGCGGCCGGGACTTCGGCGAGGCGGCACGGCATGTCCTTCCCGGTCGTCGCCTCGACGGCCCGATGATGAAGATCCCGAATCTTGCGTGGCATCTCATCCGAGGCGGCGAACGCCTGCCGCAGCTCGCCGGTGCCCATCTCGTAATTCCCCCGACTATTCCGACCGTAGAAACGGCTGCTCTTATTGTAGGTGACGCGATGCGGGGCGACGGTGCTGGCGCCGACGCGCATCACGAGGACGGCCGCCCCACTCGCCAGTGTGATCGTCTGCACCCGGAACTGCGGAATGCGCGGATCGATGCAGTTTCGCAATTGATCCTCAATCCGCAGCAGATCGGTATCCAACGTCGCGGCGGAGATACCAACGATCTCGGCCGCGACACCGTTGCCGTCTTCCCGCACTCCGATGACCATATCCCCGCCGTCCGTGTTGGCGAAGGCGCTCACGTCGGCGAGGAAGTCCTTCACAGCCTTCTCGCCCGCGCCTGGAAAGATCAGCTTGAAGTCCAAGCTGCGGCCTTCAGACCGGCCGTAGGTCACTAAGGCTTCGAGGTCTGCGACTCCGATCTGGTCGAGTGGCTTGTCAATCATGTCGTCGCTTATCACGAGGACAGCGAGGACTGAAAAGGGGGAACGTCTTCCCCTACTGGTGAGCCCGAAGTCTCACCAGACCCCTTCAAGCGGGGACACCCCGCAACGCCCCGCTCGGCGTCTCCACGCCGATACGTAAATCCGTGTCCACGGATTTGCGCTTCTTAGCATCTATGGAGATCGGGCCAGGGCTACACCGGCCCGATCGCATTGTTGTAGCTCTCCCCGTCGGTGGGGTGGGCGACGCTTCCCTTTAGGCCCGCCGCGCCGGTCCGCAACGCGCGCAGGCGCGCTTACCTCCTCTGCGTTCCGGCCCTACGGGTGCTGCCCGGCTCCGCCGGCGGGCCTGCCGGTCCGCTCCTTCGCCGCCCACCCCATTCCGGGGTGAGTGCGGTTTGAAGGAGAAGTGTGATGAACGCTGTTACCGAAACCGTTGCCGCCGAGCCTGTGTCGGGCGTCGAGATTTTCGTGCCGCTCGCCAAGCTCAAGAAGTCCCCGCGCAATGCCCGCAAGGTGCCGCATGGGGAAGCCGCTATCGAGGCGCTGGCCGCTTCCATCCAGCACAAGGGGCTGATCCAGAACCTTGTCATTGAGCCGGAAGCCAAGGAGGACGGGACGCCGACCGGATATTACCTCGTTACCGCTGGCGAGGGCCGCAGGCTGGCGATGCTGCTGCGCGCCAAGCGCAAGCAGATCAAGAAATCCGAGCCGGTGCGCTGCTGGCTGGATACGCTGAACGATCCCGCCGAGATCAGTCTGGACGAGAACGTGACCCGGACGCCCATGCACCCCGCCGACCAGTTCGAGCGGTTCGCGGAGCTTTCCAACGACAAGGGTTGGGGGGCGCAGGAGATCGGCGCGCGGTTCGGCGTGTCGGCGGGCGCGGTGAAGCAGCGGCTTCGCTTGGGGGCTGTCAGCCCGAAGCTGTTGCAGGTCTATCGGGAGGACGGACTTACGCTGGACCAGCTTATGGCCTTCGCCATCACCGAGGACCATGCCCGGCAGGAGCAGGTGTTCGAGGGGCTGCATCACAACCGCGAGCCGTGGATCATCCGGCGCGACATGACCGCGAGCAATGTTCCGGCGACCGACCGGCGCGCGGTGTTCGTCGGTGCCGACGCCTATGTCGAGGCGGGCGGCAATATCATCCGTGACCTGTTCAGCGAGGATCGAGGCGGGTTCTTCGAGGATGCGGGCTTGCTCGACATGCTCGCCGCCGAGAAGTTGCGCGAGATCGCGGGCGAGGTTCAGGCCGAGGGCTGGAAATGGGCCGAGGCGCATATCGACTATCCCCACGCCCACGGGATGCGGCGCTTCTATCCGCAGACCATCGCCCTGTCCGATGAGGACGAGGCGCGGCTGGAAGCGCTGTCCACCGAGCATGACGAGCTTGCCGAGGGCTATTCGTCCTATGACGAGATGCCCGAGGACGTGGCCGAGAAGCTGGAGGCGATTTCCGACGAGATCGACGCCATTTCGGCCAAGCGTCACGCCTACGACGCCAATGTGATCGCGCATGGCGGCGTGTTCGTGGTGCTGCACCATGACGGCACGGTCAGGATCGAGCGCGGTTTCGTCCGTCCCGAGGACGAGGCGCTGGCCGATCCGCAGCCCGAGGACGAAGGCGAAGCCTTCGACCCGGAGGCCGTGGAGGACGAGCAAGCCGAGGACGGCGACGAGGAAGTGCAGGAAATCGAGGAAGAGGACGAGGAACCGGGCAAGCCGATTTCCGACAGCCTCACCCGCGACCTGTCCGCCCATCGGACGCTGGCCCTTCGCGTGGCGCTTGGCGAGCGGCCCGATCTAGCGCTGATCGCCCTGATCCACACGCTCACGGCGCAGTTGTTTTACAGCTACGCTGAGGCCGGTTGCCTTGAGGTTCGTCCGACCGTGACGCCGCTTGGCAGCCACGCGGACGGGATCGAGGACACGCCGCTTGCCGCCAAGGCGAACGAGGCGCGCGAGGCGTGGGCCGAGCGGATGCCGCGTGACGTGGCCGACCTGTGGGGCTTCATCGTCGGGCTGGACGACGAGAAGCGGCTGGCGCTGCTGGTGCATTGTGCGTCCCGCACCGTCAATGCCCTGCGTCTGCCGTGGGACCGCAAGCCCCGCTCGCTGCAAACCGCCGACCGGCTGGCGAGCGCGCTGGCGCTGGACGTGGCGAAGGACTGGACGCCGACCGTGGACAGCTACCTTGGCCGCGTCACCAAGGCGCATATCGTCGAGGCCGTCGCCGAAGGCGTGTCGGAGGACGCCGCCCGCCGTATCGCGGACATGAAGAAGCCGGACATGGCGCAGGCCGCCGAGCAGCTTCTGGCCGGGACCGGATGGTTGCCCGCGATCCTGCGGACCCCCGAGCCGGAGGCGGAGCAGCCCGCACCCGTCGAGGCCGAGGATGCCGAGACCGTGGAGCAGCCGTCCGGAGCGGAGGCCCCCGATACCGGAGCGGAGGACGGCGAAGCCTCCTACGCCGTCGCCGCCGAATAGCGGCATCGGGCCGGGGCCGCGCCAGCGGTCCCGGCCTTCCTTTACCGCCTGCCAGAATCGCGACCGCTCCTCGCCGAGCGCGGTCGCTTCGTTTGATTTCAGCGCTCGCCGGGCACTGCCCGGCTCGCGGATCATCCCTTGAAGTTTTGGGTAATTTGGACAAGAACCGCCGCAGGCTTACAGGCAGAGTTGTTATCGCGCATCGCGATATAAGACACCGATGTTAGGCAGTGATGCTTCCATCTACCCTTATTGCAGCTTTACGGCTGAGCGGACGATCCGATCGAACGCATAGGAGTGCCTGTAAGCCGCCTATTCAGGGGGTGGGGTGTCAAGTCTGGCGAAACTGCAAGCGGCGAAGTCGCTCGATGACCTAGCAGCGATCCTGGGCTACAAGCCCGCAGCGCTTGCTTATCTGCTTTATCATCTTCCCGACGCGCAGAAATACACCGCGTTCACTATTCCCAAGCGCAACGGGAATCCGAGGCCGATTCTCGCCCCCACTGACCTGCCCCCCGAAAGGTCCCTCATTCTGATGTAGAGTCTGTCCACGAGAAGGAGCAGACGCATGAGGAAGAGCCGTTTTACCGAGGCGCAGATCATCGGGATGATCAAGGAGCAGGAGTCCGGGCTGCCGACCGTCGAGATTTGCCGGAAGCATGGGCTGAGCACGGCGACGTTTTACAAGCTGAAGGGCAAATACGGCGGGATGGAAGTGTCCGATGCCCGCCGGCTGCGGCAGCTTGAGGATGAGAACGGCAAGCTCAAGCGGCTGCTGGCGGACAGCATGCTCGACAATGTGATCCTCAAGGATCTGCTGGGAAAAGCCTGACGACGCCAGGCCAGCGGCGAGACGCTGTGCTCGAGGTGCTGGGAAGTTACCAGATTTCCCAGCGCCGGGCCTGTGTGCTGATTGGTGTCGACCCAAAGACGGTCCGGCGCGAACGCCCGCCGGACCACGGTGCCATCCGAACTGCCATGCGTGAGGTCGCAGGCCAGCGCCGTCGCTTTGGCTATCGCCGGATCGGTATCATGCTGGAACGCCAGGGGATGAGCATGAACCACAAGAAGCTCTACCGGCTGTACCGGGAGGAAGGATTGTCGGTGCGCCGTCGTCGTGGCCGAAAACGGGCGCGTGGCAGTCGCACGCCGATGCCTGTGCCGCTGGTTCCGGGCGCGCGGTGGTCGATGGACTTTGTCTCGGACACGTTCGGCGCCTCGCGTACGTTCAGGATTTTGGCCATCAATGATGATTGCTGCCGGGAAAACCTGTGCCTGGTGGGCGACACCAGCATCTCGGGCGCCCGGGTGGCGCGGGAACTCGACACGCTGGTGCGCCTCCATGGCAAACCGGCTTGCATTGTCAGCGACAATGGCACCGAATTTACCAGTCGGGCGATCCTGGAATGGGCCGGCAAGAACCAGGTCGAATGGCATTACATCGATCCGGGCAAGCCTCAGCAGAACGGGTTCATCGAGTCCTTCAACGGCTCACTGCGCGATGAACTGCTCAATGAGGAACTGTTCGACAGCCTGGCCGATGCCCGCCGGAAGCTGGCGATCTGGCGCTACGATTACAACAATGTCCGGCCCCACTCATCTTTGGGAAACCGGCCGCCTGCACAAGCGCGTCGAGCCTTCGTGCAGGACGAGACCATCATGCCCGACGCGCTTGTGCAGGCGGCCGGGCCATCGTATTCAACCGCTGGACTCTCGTTATGATCGAGGGACTGACGGGGGGCAGGTCACCACGCCCAAACTCAAGCTCCTGCAACGGCGGCTCGCCAACGTCCTCTACCTGGCGCTGGCCGACATCGACAAGGCAGGCGCGCCACGACGGCCGCTCTCGCATGGCTTTGCCAAGCATCTGTCCATCGTGACGAACGCCGCTGTCCACAGGCGACAGCGATATGTGCTGAATCTCGATCTCAAGGACTTCTTCCCGTCGATCAACTTCGGTCGCGTGCGCGGCATGTTCATCAAGGACAAGCGCTTCGGTCTCGATCCCAAGGTTGCGACCCTCATCGCGCAGATTGCCTGCCACGACCACGTCCTTCCCCAAGGCAGCCCCTGTTCGCCGGTCATTTCCAATATCGTCGGACACCTCCTGGACATTCGGCTCGTTCGCTTCGCCAAGGCGCAGAAATGCACCTACTCGCGCTATGCCGACGACATCACCTTCTCCACGAACGCCAAGGCGCTCCCGGCAGAGGTCGCCGTCCCGATACCGGGATCAGAGCATGACTGGACGCTGGGCGCAGCGCTGCTGAAGGAGATCGACAAGGCTGGCTTCGAGGTGAATCCGGCCAAGACGCGGATGCAGTATCGCGGGTCACGCCAGGTCACGACCGGTTTGCTCGTCAACGAGAAGCCAAATATCCGACCGGAATACTACCGCACGGTGCGCGCGATGTGCTGGTCACTGTTCAACAGCGGAACCTACTATCGCATGGTCCCCGCCGCGCTGGCGGGCGGCAAGCCGGGCGATCCCGATGTGCAGGAGCCGGCCACCTCGCTTGCGCCGCTGCAAGGGACGCTGGGCCACGTCTATCATGTGCGCGATCAGGTCGATACGCGATCCTCTGTCGACAAGAAGAAAGAGGCGACGGCAACGCGGAAGCTCTACATCCGCTTTCTGTTCTACCGACATTTCGTCGTTGCACCCAAACCGCTCATCATCCCCGAAGGCAAGACCGATTCCGTCTATCTGCGCGCTGCGATGGAGAAGCTCGCGGCGTACCATCCGCAGCTTGGCGCAATGGATAAGGGGAAGTTCAAACCCGCGCTCAAGTTCATGAATTTTTCGAGCACGGTCCATGACGTCCTACAGATCGGCAATGGTGCGGGCGATCTCCTGCACTTCATTCGGAAATATCCTGACGCGCTCAAGCACTACCGGCACCGGCCTTTGCCCAACCCCATCATCGTGTTGATCGATAATGACGATGGCGCCAAAGACATATTCAGCGTCGCCAAGAATCTCGGCGCTCCCAATATTTCGCGAACTTCTACGGACCCGTTCCACCGGCTCGCCGCCAATCTCTATCTGATCAAAACGCCGGAGATCGGCGCGAAAGGGACAAGCTGCATTGAGGACTCGTTCGATCCTGCACTTTTGAAGACCGTCATCGACGGCAAAGTGTTCGACCCTAACAAGAAGCATGGTGAACCCGGAAAATACGGGAAAGCTAGGTTCGCCGAGAAGGTCGTGCAGCCGCAAAAGGACACGATCGACTTCTCGAAATTCACGAGCCTGCTCGACCGTATCGTCGCAGCCCTCGACGATTACGCCGCCAATCCGCCACCACCGTGATGCGATCAAGCGCGCGGGGGCATGTGGCTGGCGTCGAGCCGGCGATGGATGAGCGATACGAGCGTCAGAAGATCCTCGGCGTCGGTCTTGGTCATTGGCCAGTGGATGCGCGCTTCATGGGCGGTCGGATTGCGGAACATCCCGAAGACGCCTTTGGTCAGATTTGCGAAGCCGCTTTGCTCGCTACGCTCGCTCGCCGTGCCGCGCGGATTGATCGCCAGCATCGGCAGATCGCCGCCCAGCACGCGGTCCACCAGCGTTCCCCCATCGTCGGTCAAACCCGTCATGACGCGCATCTTGTCGGCGACGCTTTTCACCGCTTCCTGGACCGCATGGAAATAGTCGTCGGCTAGCAGTTCCGCGCGGCAGAAGCGCAGCACATCGGGATGAACGCCGCGCGTCTCCAGATCGGTGCGCAGTTCTTTTGCGCGACGCTGTGCTTCCGGCAGCGTCGTCGCCTGTTCGACGGTTTCGATCTTTCCGGCTTCGCTGACCACGAGGCCCGCGAAGGCGAGCGCCTGGTTGAGACTGGCGCGCATCGGCTCGTAGCGATGCGGCTCGCGGCTGTAGCGGGCCGGCCTCATCGCATGGCGGATGAAGCCGAGGATGCGCGTGCGGTCCTGTCGGGCGTTCTGGCTGGCGGCGAAGGCGTTGTAAATCCGGTGCCGCTTGGTCATCTCGCCTGGATCGGTCATCTGACAGGTCGCAAACAGCATCGCGATCTCGGTCCCCTTGAGCCCCGTATCCGTGTCGCCGAGTGCGCCGGCAATGGCTTCGAGCTGATCCTGCGAAAACAGTTGCGCCACCTTTTCCTTCTCCCCCTTGCGAACCTCCGCGGTCTCCTTTGGTCGAATCGGAAACCACCTTGGAACGTAGGATGAACATCGCGCAAGGCTGTTGGCAGAGTTGCCGGCATAATCGCCGGTCATAAGAAACTCCCTACCTTCCGGGCCGAACACCCGGCGGCCTCCCCAATGGCTTGTCTGACCGAAGCCGATCGCCATCCCGCAAGGGCGTCGTTCGGCTTTTTTCCGCCGCCTTCGGCTTTGCATCGCGAAACAAAAAAGCCGCCCGCCGTCCAACCTCCTCTGCGTTCCGGCCGCAAGCGGTGCGGGGTCGATCGTGCCTCGGCCGACGCCGAGCCATCGAGGCCGCGATGAGCGTGGCCCGAGCAGACAGGAGATACGACATGGCTACGATCGGCACCTTCACCGCCAACAGCAAGGGCGAGTTCACCGGGGTTATCAAGACGCTCACCCTCAACACCAAGGCGACCCTTCGCCCGGTCGAGAAGGAAGGCGAGAAGTCCCCCGACTTCCGCATCCAGTCCGGCAACATGGACATCGGCGCCGCCTGGAAGAAGACCAGCCGCGAAGGCCGCGACTATATCTCGGTCAAGCTGGACGATCCGAGCTT
The DNA here is from genome assembly GCF_900445985.1 of Brevundimonas vesicularis. Lineage (GTDB taxonomy): Bacteria > Pseudomonadota > Alphaproteobacteria > Caulobacterales > Caulobacteraceae > Brevundimonas > Brevundimonas vesicularis_D. Next base: position 411,624 of record NZ_UAQP01000014.1, on the reverse strand, counting down.
CCCGGCTCCGATCTACGCCACGTTGTCCGAAACGGACACCGCGGGCGAATACGCGCTCATCTGGTCGCGCTGACCATCTAATGCCCCGGCCCACTGGCCGGGGCATCACGGCGCTGCCGGTCTTGCCGGCTTTCGACCTATGCTTGCTATTGGACGACCGGCCTTCCATCTCGGGCGGAACAGGGGAAGGTCTTGATGCACGCGATCTCGGTAAAACCAGCGGATATGACTGTCGCCGCAAGGGATGAGTTCATCGCGTTCGTCATACAGGCGGGAGAGGTGAATGCTGCCACGTTGCCCGATCTGGTCGATCGGGCTGTCGCCATTGTCATAATGCGCGAGGGAGCGTCATTGGTCGGAACCGCAGCAGTCAAGACGCCGAATGTTACCTATCCGCCAAAGGTCTTCCGTAAAGCTAAGGTCGAGGGTCAAGCCCCTGCCTACCCGTTCGAATTGGGGTGGGTCCATGTCCATCATGCCTACGAACGGCAAGGGCGCGGTCATGCGCTCGTCGCGGCGGCGATCCATGCGGCGGCTGGAAAGGGACTATACGCGACGACGAAATCCGAAGCCATGAGACGGATGTTGCCCAAACTCGGTTTCACGGCGCTCGGCACCCCTTATGTGTCGGCCGAAGATCCCAGCGCCGAACTCACGCTGTTTGTTCGATCCAGTAGATAGAACCCGCAAAGCGGTTTCCACCAATGATGTGATGGATCGCGTAAAGCGGCCCATCGCGCGTTATCTTCTATGCGGCTAAGGGCGGCGCGGTGCTTGGGGCTCTGCCCCTGGCGCACTTCAAGCGGCTTCCGCCCAGCTTCCTTCACGCGCGAGCGCGTTCCGTGCAGCCGGTTCCCCGCGAAGCCGCTTTCCGTTTGCACCCCCGGTCTCGCCGACGGGCAGGGTTTCAGCGCGGCGCTCCGCTGCGCGGAAACCCAAGCCCAAAGGAGGCCAAAATGCACTACCAACTTGCCACCCGGTTCGGCCGCAACGCCCATCAGATCAGCGGCCGGGAGCCGCTCGACAACGAGGCGCTGTATCGCCACGTCCCGTCCATCTTCGCCCGCGAGGCGCACGACAGCCGTTCGGATCGCTATGTCTATGTCCCGACGATCGACATCGTGGAGGGGCTGCGCCGGGAAGGCTGGTCGCCGTTCTTCGCGGTCCAGTCGGTGCCTCGTGACGGCAGCCGCCACGGGCACGCCAAGCATATGCTGCGCCTTCGCCGTGACGACGGCATCGGCAAACCGGAGGCGGCCGAAGTCATCATCGTCAACAGCCACGACGGGACGAGCGCCTATCAGATGTTCGCCGGGATGCTGCGGTTTGTCTGCACGAACAGCATGATCGCAGGCGAGCGGTTCGAAGAAGTCCGCGTGCCGCACAAGGGCAATATCGAGCATGACATTATCGAAGGCGTGTTCACCGTCGCCGAGGACTTCCCCCGGCTGATCGACGCCAGCGAGTCGATGAAGGCGATCCAGCTTTCGCCGGACGAGCAGCGCTTGCTTGGCGAGGTCAGCCTTGTCGCCCGCTATGGCGACGATGAAAGCCCGGTTCGCCCCGAGCAGATCATCGAGCCGCGCCGCCGCGAGGATGTGGACCGCAGCCTCTGGACCACTTTCAACGTCATTCAGGAGAATGTCGTGCGCGGCGGGTTGCAGGGGCGTAAGCGTAGCGCCGAGGGCCGCATCCGCCGCAGCCAGACCCGTGCCATCAACGGCATTGACCAAAACGTGACGCTCAACCGGGCGCTTTGGACGCTGGCGGAAGGGATGCAGCGCCTCAAAGCAGCCTGACCATTTCACCGCAGGGCCGAAGGTTCGGCCCTGCGGCTTCGCCGCTTTCGCGCCGATCCGCTGTGCTGGATCGGCAGCGGCCGCGCGTCCCAAGGTCCGCGCGGCCGCAAGCGCGCTCGCCTGGCTGACGCCCGGCTCGCGCGAGGTGGTGGTCAAATACTACACATTATTCTATGACGAGGCCGGGCCGCTACGCGGCGGCCTGGGGTGTGGAAACCCCACGTTTAGCGGTTCGGCGCCGGCCGTGACGGTGCCGCCATCCTTGACCACATGGTCGGGGAGCCTGTGACGTATACAACAGGCTTCCGGGCTAAAGGTCATAGGAACCGACTAAACGCGGTTTTCCAACTCCCCGACTACGGGTCTAGGAGCTGTTTGCGGGGGCGCACCGCAAACCAGCAGCTCGCGTGAGATTGGTCGGCCGGTGCGGATTCTGCTTGCAACTATGTCCAATCGGCGGATCGAAATTGGTCCGCGAGGATCGTATTGGTTAACGCCTGCGACTATTCGGGTGCAGCATGGACGCAGATAGATTCGATGATTGCGCGCCTGATTGTTCGCAGCTCACCAGCTACGACGAATGCCATCTCGCGGCCTACCTGCGATTGCTCGATGCCGAGGAGGATGGCGCCGATTGGCGTGACGCTGCCGCCGCCATCTTCAACATTGACGTAGCGGCGGAACCTGATCGCGCCCAGACGATGCACGCGACCCATCTTGCCCGCGCGCGTTGGATGACAGAGATCGGATACGCGCACCTGCTTGGCTGCCAACATCGGCTAAACCGTTAAGATTTAACTCCAATTCGGAAGTGTTCTCGCTGCCCTCGCTGCACGGTTGTGCGCGGTCTTTGCGCTATCCTAGCTAGGACAACCGGAAGATGTTGCGCTCCTAAAATCCGCGCCAAGCGCGGTTGGGAGGATGCAATGCCGACGCCGCCAGGGCGTCGCCAGCGGCGCGCCGGCGGACTGCCCGACGCCCTCGGGCGCGCCGAAATTGCCGCCGAGTTTCTCCGTCGAAACCGCACATACCGCGCCGAACACACGCAGATGCAGGAGCGCATCGCGAGCGGCGCCGTCGCGCAGAGTGCCGCCGAGACGGCCTTCGCGCGGCGATGGGGGTTGTCCTTTCGCCACGGCGCCGGATGACCTCGCAGAGCCGGTCCCCTGGCGCCCGGAACTGACCGCCGTCACGGTCATCCTCGACGCAGCACCGGAAGGATTTGACAGCGCTTCGCCGGTCGATCCGCGCGCGCTCGGCGCGCTGCTCGCCGACCTGGCCGGCATCGACGGACGCCATGTCATCGTCGCCGACGCGGCGGGCGAGCATCGGCTGTGGCTGCGCGATCCGCAGCCCGGCCAGCCGCTCGCTGCCGTCATTCCGCTCGACAAGGATTTTGTCACCCGCATCGCCAGCTTGCTGCGTTTCCATCGCCGCTTGCTCGGCCGCGCGGCCGGGCCGCTGCCGCGCGGCTGGCCGCTAACCGCCTATCGGCTCGCCCGGCTTGACCTGATGCTCCGCGCGCTCGACCTGCGCGATGGGGGCGCGACCTATCGCGAGATCGCGGTCGCGCTCGGGCGGGACGAAGCGGCGCGGCTGTCCGCGAGCGATTGGAAGATGTCCGCCGCGCGTTCGTTTGTGGTCCGGCTGGTCCGCGACGGCATCGCCATGATGAACGGCAACTACCGCAAGCTGCTCCGCATCCGCTGATTCGCTCCCCCGCCGCCGCACCCGTGGGGGTGGTCACATCGGTGCGGCCGCACATCTTCATACCCCACCCGGCCGCCTCCCTTCTGACAATTACGCCTCCTGCCGCCACCGCCCGCAGGAGCCGTCACTTGTCCGATACGCCTACCAACCTGCCGCCCCGCTTCCTGCGCACGCCGGAAGCCGCGCGCTTCCTCGGCCTCTCGGGGCGGACCCTGGAGAAGCACCGCTATTTCGGCACCGGCCCGGCTTACCGCCGGATCGGCGGCCGCGTCGTCTATTCGGTCGATGACCTGCGCGCTTGGGCCGACATCGGCATCAAGCATTCGACCTCCGATCCGGGGCAGGACGACCTCATGCCGCGCGCGGATTCGGCCATCGCGCGGAGCCGGCGATGACCGTCCCGCCGTCCCCCATGCGCTACCGGCAGCCGCCCACCGACGCCATGACCCGCGTTGAGCTGACGTGGATCGAGAAGCGGATTGAGCACTGGATCAGGTTCGGCCGGGTCGCGGTGGACGAGATCGTCGATCGCCGCCGCCGCATCGTCCGCTTCCGTCCCGGCGCGATCTTTGCGTTCGTCCGATGGGCGGCGAACGACTACGGCACGGTCAGCTCGCGCATCGACATCGTGCGCGCGGTCGGCGCGAACGAGCCGTTCACGACGCTCCCGTTCGTGCGGCCGGGCGGCGACATCCTGCTCAAGATCGAAGGCTGGCCCAAGGTCAGCCAAGTGCTCGCCGCGATCGACGCGACCGAGGCGGCCGGCGTCGATCCGTGCGACGCCGCGCCGGATCATTGGCGGCACGTCCACAACCGCATCGCCGCCGGACAACAGCCGCGCCCCTACACGCAGGAGCGTCATCGCGCCTGGCTTAAGCGCCGGGAGATCGAAGGATGACGCGCCGTGGATGGGCCATTGCGACAGCATCCGCCGCGTCGCTGTTCGCCGCGTCGTTCCTCGCCGTGGCGGTGTTCGACCCGCTCCCGCGCGTCGTCTGGAACGCCAGCGCCAGCGCGCCGATCGGGTTCTACCGGATCGAGCCGCTGCCCGATCCGCCGCACGGTGCATTGGTCGCCGTGAAGCCGCCACCGGCGCTGGCGCACTGGCTGGCGGAGCGCGGCTATCTCGGCGAGCGCGTGCCGCTGTTGAAGCATGTCGCGGCGCGGCCGGGGCAGATCGTGTGCCGCATCGACGCGGTGGTAAGCGTGGATGGGCGGCCCGTCGTCGTCGCCCGGCAGCGTGACGGCCGGGGCCGTCCGCTACCTGCCTGGCAAGGCTGCCGCACGTTGCGCGCCGGCGAGCTGTTGATGCTCAATCCCGATCACGCCGACAGCATGGACGGCCGCTATTTCGGGCCGCTGCCGGCCTCGACCGTGCTCGGCCGCGCCATCCCGATCCTCACCCGCGACACGCCCGACGCGCCGCTCACCTGGCGCTGACCCGCTTCCTCGCCTGCCAACCCAAAGGAGATTCCCATGCAGATCGGCAGCTTCTTCCGCACCGCCAACGGCTACGAAGGCATCATCGAGACGGCGACGCTCGACATCCGTATCTCGATCGTTCCGGCCGAGCAGAGCGACGCCGACAAGGCGCCGGACTGGCGCGTCCACCGCGGCGACGGCGGCGAAGGCCCGGAGATCGGCGCAGGCTGGAACGAGACCGGCGAACGCGCCGGGGATTACGTCTGGCTGCGCATCGACGACCCCGCTTTCGCGCAGCCGCTTCGCGCCGCGCTGTTCCAGAGCACCGCCGACAAGTCGGCATGGTCGCTGCGCTGGAACCGCCAGCCGAAGTCGCGCGAGCAGGACTGATCCGGTGCGCTTCCCCATCATCCCTTTGTTCGCGGGAAAGCCGTCTCATCCCTTCGTCCCGCTCGGTCGCAGGCCGGCCGGCGCGCGCAGCGAAGGTCAAGGGCGGCCAAAGGCCGGCGCACCGCGCGCACCCTTGACCGCGGCGAGCACGCTGGCAGGCTGGCGGCGGAGAGGAGTCGGATCGGCGGTGGCGCTTGCCGTCGTCCTGCTGTGCGGCAGCGTCGCGCCGGCCCCGCTGATGGCGCAGGAGAAGCCGGCCGCGCGATCGGCGGCCGTCCATCCCTCTGCCGCCCATGTCGCCGACGCCTCGCGGCGGTTCGGCATCCCCGAGGCATGGATATGGGCGGTGATGCGCGTCGAGAGCGGCGGCAATGCCCGCGCCGTGTCGCGCGCCGGGGCGATGGGCTTGATGCAGATCATGCCCGCGACCTGGGCGGGCTTACGCACCCGCTACGGCCTCGGCCCCGATCCGTTCGACGTGCGCGACAACATCATGGCGGGCGCGGCCTATCTGCGCGAGATGCACGACCGCTACGGCAACGCCAGCGCGATGCTGGCGGCCTATAATGCGGGACCGGGCCGCTACGACGACTTCGTGTCGCGCGGCCGTCCGCTGCCTGCCGAGACGGTCGGCTATCTCGCCCAGCTCGCGCCGATCACTGGCGGATCGGGCGCTGTGGAGGTGGCGGTAAGCGTGCCGCCTGATCCGTTCGCCTGGCGTCGCGCCGCGCTGTTTGTCCGCACGGGGAGCGCCGCGTCAGATGCAGTTGCCGTGCAGTCCGGCAGCGGCGAAACCGCGCCGGAAACGCTCTCGGGCAGCGTAGAATCTGACGGCGGTCGCACGACCGATCCGTCGCCGAATGTAGCGCGCGACACGCTGTTCGTGTCCCGCGCCCGCGCGGGCCGACCGCAATGATCGGCCTGTCGCTCCCTTCATCCGTCCGAAGCAGCAAAGTGGCTGGGGAGGAGGAAAACGGCAGGGACAGACGAGGGCAAGATATAAGCAGCGCCCCGTTCAGCCGAAAAGCCGAGGCTTTTCCGAGGCTTCACGCGGGGGCGTCGGTCGGCGCGCGTGCCGCGCGGAAGGGAAAAGCCAGCAAAAACAACGCCTCGAATGGCACCACAGGCCATTTTCGGCCTAAAGCGGCCCAGCCGTGAGCGAGGACGGCGAGTTCCGCGTCCGGCCGGGCAAGGCCAAGCGCAGCAAGGCGCAGGGCCGCAATGCCCGCGGCCTGGTCGCCGAGGTGCTGCGCGTCGCCGCGATCCACAGCGGCGGCCGGCGCGGCGGCGCCAGCGGAGCGCGCCGGGGTGCGCAATCGACCTTCGGGCGGGGACGCACCGCCTTCGCCCGCAGTCGCCTGTTCGGCTCGGGCCGGCGCGTCATGGTCAAGATGTTGCCCGTGACCACCCGCAGCCGGGGTGGCCGGCGCGCGGCGCCGCTGTCCGCGCACGTCGCTTATTTGAAGCGCGAAGGCGTCACCCGCGACGGCTCGCCTACCCGGATGTTCGACGCGGCCGGCGACAACGCCGACGATCGCGGTTTCGCCGAGCGGTGCAAGGATGACCGGCATCATTTTCGGGTCATCGTGTCACCCGAGGACGCCGCCGAGCTGACCGACCTGCGCGAATACACGCGCGATATCATGTGTCAGATGGAGGCGGACCTTGGGACGCGGCTCGATTGGGTCGCGGTCGATCACTGGAACACCGACAATCCGCACGTCCATCTGCTCGTGCGCGGCGTCACCGATCAGGGTGCCGATCTCGTCATCTCCCGCGACTACATCAGCCACAATCTCCGCTCGCGCGCGCAAGACCTAGCCTTCGCCGAGCTTGGGCCGAAGCCCGAACATGAGGTGCAGCGCGCGCTCGACCGTGAGGTGACGGCGGAACGCTGGACCCGGCTCGATACCGAGATTCAGCGTTCCGCCGACGAGCTGGGCGTGATCGATCTGCGCCCCGAGCGCCCCGGCCCGGACGATCCACGGCTCCGCCGTTTGATGGTCGGGCGCTTGCAGCATCTGGAAACGATGGGGCTCGCAGCCGAAGGGGATACCGGCCAGTGGGCGGTCGCGGAAGGTGCGGCGGCGAAGCTGCGCGAGCTGGGCGCGCGCGGCGACATCATCCGCACGATCGGCGCGGCGCTCAAGGATCGGGGGCAGGACCGGCCGCTCGACAGTTACGCCGTCGTCACCAGTGCGCCCGAGAAGCCGATCGCCGGCAGGCTGATCGACAAGGGGTTGCACGACGAGCTGACCGGCACCGCCTATGCCGTGATCGACGGCACGGACGGGCGCACCCACCATGTTCGCCTGCCGGGCATCGAGGCGCTGGAGCATAGCCCCAAACTCGGCGGCATCGTCGAGCTGCGCGGCGTCGGCCGGCCCGGCGAGGAAAAGCCGACGCTGGTGCTCGCCACGCGGTCGGACATAGACCTTGCCGCGCAGGTGAAAGCGCCCGGCGCGACCTGGCTTGACCATCGCCTGATCGAGCGTGGCGCCAGCGTTGCGGACGGCGGGTTCGGCGCCGAGGTGCGCCGCGCGATGGACGCGCGCACCGACAACCTTGTCCGCGAAGGGCTGGCGCGCCGCTTCGGCGAGCGGACGGTGTTCGAGCGCGGGATGCTCGACACGCTCCGCAAGCGCGAGCTGGACGCGGTTGGGGCGAAGATCGCGGGGGAGACCGGGCTTGCCTATCGCTCCGCCGCGTCCGGCGAAAAGATCGCGGGCGTCGTGCGCCAACGCCTCGCGCTCGCGTCAGGCCGCTTCGCCATGATCGACGACGGGCTCGGCTTCCGGCTCGTGCCGTGGGCCAGCACCCTCGAACAGCAGCTCGGCCGTCAGGTGTCCGGCATCGTCCGCGCCGGCGGCGGCATCGACTGGACGCTCGGCCGCAAGCGCGGCCTCGGCATCTGAATCAGGAGACCTCCCGTGTCCGCGACCAAAATCCTCTGGGGCCAGCTCATCGTCGTGTTCCTGATCGTGCTCGCCGGGGTGTGGGGCGCGACGCAGTGGACCGCCGCGGCGCTCTCCTATCAGCCCGAACTCGGGCCACCGTGGTTCATGGCTTTCGGCTGGCGCATCTATCCGCCGCCGGCCTTCTTCTGGTGGTGGTTCTCGTTCGACGCCTACGCGCCTGACATCTTCGAGACCGGCGCGTTCATCGCCGCGTCGGGCGGCTTCGTGTCGATCGCCGTCGCTATCGGCATGTCGGTATGGCGCGCACGCGAGTTGAAGAACGCGGAGACCTATGGCTCGGCACGCTGGGCGACCGAGCGGGAGGTGCGCACGGCCGGGTTGCTGGGGCCGAACGGCGTCGTGCTCGGCAAGCTCGCCCGCGACTATCTCCGCCACGACGGTCCCGAGCATGTGCTGTGCTTCGCCCCGACCCGTTCGGGTAAGGGCGTCGGCCTGGTCGTGCCGTCGCTGTTGACGTGGCCGGGGAGCTGTATCGTCCACGACATTAAAGGGGAGAACTGGACGCTCACCGCCGGTTTCCGCGCGCGGCACGGCCGCGTGCTGCTGTTCGATCCGACCAACGCCGCGTCGGCCGCTTACAACCCGCTGCTGGAGGTGCGGCGCGGCCAGTGGGAGGTGCGCGACGTGCAGAATGTCGCCGACGTTCTGGTCGATCCCGAAGGCAGCCTCGAGCGCCGGAACCACTGGGAGAAAACGTCCCATTCGCTGCTGGTCGGCGCGATCCTCCACGTCCTCTATGCCGAGGCGGATAAGACCTTGGCCGGCGTCGCGGGATTCCTGTCGGACCCGTCGCGCACGATCGAGCAGACGCTGGCCGCGATGATGGCGACGTCGCACCTTGGCGAAGCGGGCGTGCATCCCGTCGTCGCCAGCGCCGCACGCGAGCTGCTGAACAAGTCGGACAACGAGCGATCGGGCGTGCTCAGCACGGCCATGTCGTTCCTCGGCCTCTACCGCGACCCCGTGGTGGCGCAGGTTACGCGGGCCTGTCAGTGGCGCATATCGGATCTGGTCGAGGGCGATCGGCCGGCAACGCTCTATCTAGTCGTGCCGCCCAGCGACATCTCGCGCACGAAGCCGCTGATCCGCCTCATCCTCAACCAGATCGGGCGCCGACTGACCGAGGAGCTGACACCGAAGGGCAACCGCCATCGCGTGCTGTTGATGCTCGATGAGTTTCCGGCGCTCGGCCGGCTCGATTTCTTCGAGTCCGCCCTGGCGTTCATGGCCGGCTATGGACTCAAGGCCTTCCTGATCGCGCAGTCTCTCAACCAGATCGAGAAGGCTTACGGTCCGAACAACGCGATCCTCGACAACTGCCATGTTCGGGTCAGCTTCGCCACCAACGACGAGCGGACTGCCAAGCGGGTGTCGGATGCGCTCGGCACCGCGACCGAAATGCGGGCGATGAAGAACTATGCCGGGCATCGTCTGTCGCCGTGGCTCGGGCATTTGATGGTGTCGCGCTCCGAGACCGCCCGCCAGCTTCTCACCCCCGGTGAGGTGATGCAGCTTCCGCCCGACGACGAGATCGTCATGGTGGCAGGCGTCCATCCGATCCGCGCGAAGAAGGCGCGGTACTTCCGCGACCGGCGTCTCGCCGAGCGGATCATGGCCGCGCCCGAACCGGCTGCTGGCGCAGTCCGACCCGACGACTGGACCGGGCGTGCGGTCACCCCCAATCCCGCCGAGGTAGCGCGGATCGTGCGCGCACAGGAGGACGCCGCCAATGGCGGGCTGCGGCGTGAACCCGAGCTGCCCGAGCATGTCGCCATCGCGCCGGAGACGACAGCGCCGCCGAGCCAGGAGTTCGCGATTGTGGACGACGATCCTGATGACGCCGCGCGGCAGGCCGCCGTGCGCCGCCGGATGCAGGAGCTCGCGCGGCAAGCGTCGCTCGACCCGGGCGACGGGATCGAGCTTTAGGAGACGATCATGCGAACCCGGCTCAACGTCTATTTTCCACCTGCGCTCGCCAAGCAGGTCGACGAACTGGCGATCCGACGGCGCATCTCACGCTCCGCGATCGTCGAGGCGGCGGTGGCGTCCTACCTGTCGCCGGACGGCGCGGATCGGATGGAGGCGGCGTTCGCACGCCGGCTCGATCGGCTTTCGCGGCAGGTACAACGGCTGGAGCGTAACACCGGCCTGACAACCGAGGCGCTGACATTGTTCGTGCGCTTCTGGCTATCGGTGACGCCGCCGTTGCCGGACGAGGATCAGGCGGCAGCGCAGGTGAAGGGCCGTAAGCGCTATGAGGGCTTCGTCGAAACGCTCGGCAGACGCTACGCGAGCGGCAGGAGTCTCATTGACGAAATCCCCGAGGACGTTTGGCCGAAGGCCGCCGGCGAGCCAGAATGACGATTGCGATCCGTTCGGTTTGACGCAACAACCTGTGGCATGAACCGATAACGATCGATCCGAGGATCTGCCGGATGTTCAGTATCATGATCCGCATACTGCTCCTGGCGGGCGCAATCACCTTCGAGAGTTCGGCTCACGCGCGCTCTCTTCAGGAAGATGTCGATACGCTGTTCGTTGACTATTCTCGCCCCGGTGTTCCCGGCTGCGCCGTGGGGCTTTTCGAGCGCGATCGGACTGTGCTTGCCAAGGGCTACGGCGCCGCCGATCTCGCTTGGGGTGCGCCGATCACTCCCGACACGAAGTTCGAGTTGGGTTCGGCGGCCAAGCAGTTCACCGCACTTGCCATTATCATGCTAGAGGCGGATGGCCGCCTCTCGCGCACTGATCTGGTCCGTAAGCACCTGCCAAGTCTGCCCGCGCGATATGAGGGGATCACCCTCGACCACCTGCTACGGCATACCAGCGGCGTCGCAGATTATATTCAGCTCGCCCGCATAGCGCAGGCGCCCGCGCTTGCGGAGCTCACTCGTCAGAACGCGCTGGAGCTGGCCAGCAGCGTGCCGCCGGTGTTCGCGCCCGGCGACGATTTTGCCTACAGCAATACGGGCTACCTGCTGCTTGCGGACGTGGTCGCGGCAGTGAGTGGAACCACCTTCGCTTCGTTCCTCGAAACCCGCATCTTCGCGCCTCTGGCGATGACCGATACGGCGGTCATCGATGCAAGCCGACCCTCTTCGACAAGAGCGACCTATTACGAGATCGACAATGACGGCCCCCGCGACGGCGAGTGGCGCGGTCGGGATGCTCCGGGCGCTTGGGGGGTCCGCAGCACGATCCGTGATCTGGGGCGCTATAACGCCGCGCTGACGAGCGGGAGCAGTGTGCTGGCGCCCTATCTCCCGAGGATGGAGGCTGCCGGCCGCCTGAACTCGGGGGAAAGCGTCACCTACGGCGCGGGACTTTTCGTGGGCAACTATCGTGGGAGGCGTACCCTTCGCCACACCGGTCGCGCCAATGTGGAATTTGTGCGCTTCCCTGAAACGGGTCACGCGGTCGCGCTTATGTGCAACCGCAACGACGTCGATGCAGAGGTGCTGGCCGAGGAGCTTGCAGATCTGTTTCTTGGGGGATCGCTCCTGCCACCGGCGCCCGACGTCCCCACAGATCGCCACGGGCCGCTGCTGGGAGCCTATGTCTCGCCGAACGGCGAGCAGATGCGCATCGCGGATGTCGACGGGCATCTCCAGTTGGTCGGTTGGGGGCGTTTGCACGCGGTTGAACCGGGCGTGTTCACGGCAGGTCCGTCGACCGACACCCTCCGGCTGACGTGGCCCGCCGCGGATCGGGGCAGACTGGAGGCCCGGTTCCAATCAAGCCGGCCGGTCCTCCTTGACCGCTTCACCCCGGTAGCGCCGTTGCCGGCAGCGTTGCATGCGCTTGTGGGCCAATACCGGAGCGACGTGTTACGAAGCACTTATTCGGTGGAGCCTGACGCGGGCGGCACGATCGCGCTCATCGCACCCGATCGCACGGCGGTGCCCCTAGAACCTTTGACCGCTGACCTCTTCGCGGCAGGGTCGTGGCGGGTGCGGGTGCGGCGATCGTCGACGGGCGCGGTTTCGGCGCTCGAAATCCGGACGTCGAGGACGCCGGCCCTCAGCTTCGCCAAGCTCGATCTATCTCGCCACTGACGAGCGTCGCAGCTGCCAAGACCAAGCGGGGCCGACGGCTGGCGAAATCCGATTAGCCGGAGCGGACCTTCCGCTTCCACCAATCTTTGCCGTTCCGAATCGGCTGGCAGGTCCTCGGCCGGGATTGATCCTGAATTGCTAAGCCCCCGCGTGGCAGAGCCGGCTGACAGGTAATCGGATTCGGGCGAGGCCGCAGTCAGCAAGTATATACCGCCCTCGCTACTACGCCTTCAACTCGCTGTTGCGGCGGCCGAGTTTCTGGCTCTCTTGATGTGCTCCTGACGCCGGGCGGCGGTTCGCCCGGTCCATTGCAGGGGCCAAGTCTTGACCGTCCAGCCGATCCGATCCGAGGCAAAATCACGCAGCGCACGGATGCTGCGCACCGCGCTCGGGCCGGCGATCGCGGCCTGGCTCGACGACCCGGCCGTCATCGAGGTGATGCTGAACCCCGACGGACGGCTGTGGCTCGATCGGCTTAGCCACGGGATAAGCGACACCGGAGAACTGCTGTCCGCCGCGGACGGCGAGCGCATCGTCCGTCTCGTCGCGCATCATGTCGGCGTCGAGGTTCATGCCCGCTCCCCGCGCGTCTCGGCCGAACTGCCCGAAGGCGGCGAGCGGTTCGAGGGCCTGCTTCCGCCCGTGGTCGTCGCGCCGGCCTTTGCGATCCGCAAGCCCGCCATCGCGGTGTTCACGCTCGACGACTATGCGGCAGCGGGAATCATGTCGGCGGCAATGGCCGAGGCGTTGCGCCACGGCGTCGAGACCCGCGCCAACATCCTCGTCGCCGGCGGCACCGGTGCGGGCAAGACCACGCTGGTCAACGCTCTCTTGGCCGAAGTCGCCAAGACCACCGACCGCATCGTCCTGATCGAAGATACGCGCGAGCTGCAATGCGCCGCGCCGAACCTCGTCGCCATGCGGACCAAGGATGGCGTCGTCTCGCTGTCCGAACTGGTCCGCTCGTCGCTTCGCCTGCGCCCCGACCGCATCCCGATCGGCGAGGTGCGTGGCGCCGAGGCGCTCGACCTCATCAAAGCCTGGGGCACCGGGCACCCCGGCGGTGTCGGCACGATCCACGCCGGCACCGCGCTCGGGGCGCTGCGCCGCATGGAGCAGCTCATCCAGGAGGCCGTCCTCACGGTCCCGCGCGCGCTGATCGCCGAGACCATCGACCTGATCGCCGTTCTGGTCCGCGACGCGCACGGACGCCGGCTGACCGAGCTGGCCCGCGTCGAAGGGCTCGACCCGGCGACCGGCGACTACCGCCTCGCACCGCTCACCAACCCCCAACCCGGAGACCTGCCATGATCCATGCCCTTCGGCATGGCGCACGCCGCGCCATGCTCACCGCCACCGCCAGCGTGATCGCGCTGACCTTCGCCGTTCCGGCCCACGCCGGCGGCTCGTCGATGCCGTGGGAAGCGCCGCTCCAGTCGATCCTCGAAAGCATCGAGGGGCCCGTGGCGAAGATCATCGCCGTCATCATCATCATCGTGACGGGTCTGACGCTGGCGTTCGGAGACACGTCGGGCGGCTCGCGCCGGCTGATCCAGATCGTGTTCGGCCTGTCGATCGCGTTCGCCGCCAGCTCCTTCTTCCTGTCGTTCTTCTCGTTCGGCGGCGGGGCGCTGATCGCATGAACGGTGCGGCCGATCAGGGCGAACCGATCGCGGGCTACTTCGCCCCGGTCCACCGGGCGCTGACCGAGCAGATATTGCTCGGCGGCGCCCCGCGCTCGCTCGCCATTGTCAACGGAACGCTGGCGGGCGCGATCGGCCTCGGCCTGCGCCTCTGGATCGCCGGCCTGGTCATCTGGGCCGTCGGCCACGGGCTGTCCGTGTGGGCCGCCCGTCGCGACCCGCAATTCGTGGACGTGGCCCGGCGCCACCTCCGCTACCCGACTTGGATGCGGCCATGATGAGTTTGCGCGAATACCGCAACAAGGCGGCGCACCTGGCCGACTTCCTGCCCTGGGCCGCGCTCGTCGGCGAAGGCGTCGTGCTCAACAAGGACGGGTCGTTCCAGCGCACCGCCCGGTTCCGCGGTCCCGATCTCGACAGCGCGACGCCCGCCGAGCTGGTAGCCACCACGGCAAGGTTGAACAACGCGCTCCGCCGGCTCGGCTCCGGCTGGGCGATCTTCGTCGAGGCGCAGCGCACGCCCGCGCTCGACTATCCGGACGCGGCCTTCCCCGATCCAGTGTCGGCGCTGGTCGATATGGAGCGGCGCGAACAATTCCGCGAGGAAGGGGCGCATTTCGAGAGCCGCTATTTCCTCACGCTGCTGTGGATGCCGCCGGCCGAGGAAGCCGCACGCGCCGAAGGCTGGCTCTACGAGGGCCGGTCAACCTCCGGCGTCGATCCGTGGGAGCTGCTCAAAGGCTTCACCGATCGCAGCGACCGCGTGTTGAACCTGGTCGAAAGCTTCATGCCCGAGGTCCGCTGGCTCGATGACGGCGAGACGCTGACATACCTCCACTCGACCGTCTCGACACGCCGCCAGCGCGTCCGCGTCCCCGAAACCCCGATGCACCTCGACGCGCTCTTGGCAGACGAGCCGCTAACCGGCGGGCTGGAGCCGTGCCTGGGCGAGCATCACCTGCGCACGCTCACCATCGTCGGGTTCCCGAGCGTGACGTTCCCCGGCCTGCTCGACGAGTTGAACCGGCTCGCCTTCGAGTATCGCTGGTCCACCCGCGCGATCATGCTCGACAAGACCGACGCGACCAAGCTGCTCACCCGCATCCGCCGCCAGTGGTTCGCCAAGCGCAAGTCGGTCGCCGCGATCCTCAAGGAAGTGATGACCAACGAGGCTTCGACGCTGCTCGACAGCGACGCCTCGAACAAGGCCGCCGACGCCGACACCGCCCTGCAGGAGTTGGGCGCCGATTATGCCGGCATGGCCTATGTCACCGCGACGGTGACCGTGCGGGATCGTGATCCCGCCATCGCGGCGGAGAAGCTGCGGCTGGTCGAGAAGGTCATTCAGGGCCGCGACTTCACGTGTCTTTCCGAGGGCATGAACGCGATCGAAGCATGGCTGGGGAGCCTCCCCGGCCACACCTACGCCAACGTCCGGCAACCCCCGATTTCCACCATCAATCTCGCCCACCTGATCCCCCTGTCAGCAGTATGGGCGGGGCCGGAACGGGACGAGCATTTCGGTGCGCCCCCCTTGCTCTATGGCAAGACCGAAGGCTCGACCCCGTTCCGGTTTTCCCTTCACGTCGGCGATGTCGGCCACACGCTGATCGTCGGCCCGACCGGGGCCGGCAAGTCGGTGCTGCTTGCGCTGATGGCGATGCAGTTCCGCCGCTACGAACGGGCCCAGGTCTTCGCCTTCGACTTCGGCGGCAGCATCCGCGCCGCTGCGATCGGCATGGGCGGCGACTGGCAGGATCTCGGCGGAATGCTCGCCGACCAGGCCGGCGACGGCGTGCAGCTCCAGCCGCTGGCACGGATTGACGATCCGGCCGAACGCGCTTGGGCGGCGGAATGGCTGGCGGCGATCCTCGTGTCCGAGGGCGTCGCGGTCGATCCCCAGGCCAAGGAGCACCTATGGTCGGCGCTCGGCTCACTCGCGTCCGCGCCGATTGACGAGCGCACACTGACCGGGTTGGCCGTGCTGTTGCAATCGCAGCAGCTCAAACAGGCGCTCGCCTCCTACTGCGTCGGCGGGCCGTGGGGCCGTTTGCTCGACGCGGAGGCCGAGCGTATCGGCGAGGCGTCGGTGCAGGCGTTCGAGACCGAAGGCTTGGTCGGCGCCGGATCGGCCGCCGCCGTCCTGTCTTATCTGTTCCACCGGATCGAAGGCCGGCTGGACGGCTCCCCCACGCTCATCATCATCGACGAGGGCTGGCTGGTCCTCGACAGCCCGGACTTCGCCGCGCAGCTCCGCGAATGGCTGAAAACTCTGCGCAAGAAGAACGCCAGCGTGGTGTTCGCCACGCAGAGCCTCGCCGACATCGAAACCTCGAACATCGCGCCGGCCATCATCGAGAGCTGCCCGACGCGCATCTTCCTGCCGAACGAGCGCGCGGCCGAGCCGCAGATCGCCGCCATCTACGAGCGCTTCGGACTCAACGCCCGCCAGATCGAAATCCTCAACCGGGCCACGCCCAAGCGCGACTATTACTGCCAGTCGCGGCGCGGCAACCGGCTGTTCGAGCTGGGGCTGGGCGAGGTCGCGTTGGCCTTCGCCGCCGCGTCTTCCAAGACCGATCAGCTCCGCATGGCCGAGCTGGTCGAGACCCACGGCCGCGAGCGCTTCGCCGCCGAATGGCTGCGCCATCGCGGCCTAGCCTGGGCGGTCGATCTTCTTCCCGAACCCCAACCCGATCCGCTGGCCGGTCGCCGGGAAGATGCCGGCCAGCTCCACCTTGCCTTGAAGGACACGACCCCATGAAACCCAATATCCTGCGCCGCGCCATGCTGGCCGGCGCCATCGCCACGTCGAGCATGATTGGCATTACCGCCGCCACGCCGGCGCACGCTCAGTTCGGCGGGATCGTCTATGACCCGACCAACTATGCGCAGAACGTGCTGACGGCCGCGCGGTCGCTCCAGCAGGTCAATAACCAGATTCAGCAAATTCAGCAGCAGGCGACCAGCCTCATCAACGAGGCGCGCAACCTGGCTTCGCTGCCGTTTAGCTCGCTTGCAACATTGCAGCAGCAGGTGCAGCGCACCCAGCAGCTTCTCGGCGAGGCACAGCGCATCGCTTATGATGTGCAGAACGTCCAGCAGGTGTTCAACGGCCGCTACAAGGGCGCGGCGCTGACCGGCACCCACGCGCAGATGGTCGCCAACGCCAATGCGCGTTGGGCGGATAGCGTCAGCGCGTTCGAGGACGCGCTGCGCGTCCAAGCCGGCGTCGTCGGCAACATCGAGGGCGCGCGCACGACGATGGACGGCCTTGTCACGTCCAGCCAGTCGGCGACCGGCGCGCTCCAGGCCGCACAGGCGGGCAATCAGCTTCTCGCGCTGCAATCGCAGCAGCTCGCGGACCTCACGGCGCTGCTCGCCGCGCAGGGCCGGGCGCAGGCGCTGGACTCGGCGCGCCACGCGGCCGTCGAAGCCGAGGGCCGCGAACGGCTCCGCCGCTTCCTGATACGGTCCACCGGCTATCAGCCGGGCAACGCCCGCATGTTCCACGACTGACGCCCGTGGACACCAAGCTCCTCGCGCGCATCGGCGCCGTCATCTTCATCGCCATCGCCATCACGATGACGGCGATCGAGATGAGCCGTCCGCCCGAGCTCCCGCGCGCGGAGCCGCCGGCCGTCGTCGAGACATCGGCGACGGACCCGCTGCTGATCGAGCTGCGCCGCTGCCAGTCGATCGGCGCGGCCGGAGCGAGCGACCCCGACTGCCTGCGCGCCTGGGGCGAGAACCGTCACCGGTTCCTCGCACCCGGCGCGCGCCCTGCCGCCCGTATCGCCGACGACACGTCGGCACAGGAGAATTGATATGGGTGGCACCGGCGTCGTCGATCGCTTTCTGGATGTCTTCACCCGCTACATCGACAGCGGGTTCGGCCTGCTCGGCGGTGAGGTGGCGTTCATCGCCACCACCCTGATCGTCATCGACGTGACCCTGGCCGCGCTGTTCTGGACGTGGGGTGAAGGCGACGACATCATCGCCCGCCTCGTCAAGAAAACCCTTTTCGTCGGCGTCTTCGCCTACATCATCGGAAACTGGAACAGCCTTGCGCGGATCGTCTTCGAGAGCTTCGCCGGGCTCGGCCTCAAAGCGTCGGGCACCGGCTTTACGGCCGCCGAACTGCTCCAGCCGGGCCGCGTCGCCCAAGTTGGGCTGGAGGCTGGTCAGCCGATCCTAGAATCCATTTCAGACTTGATGGGCTGGGTCGCATTCTTCGAGAACTTCATCCAGATCGCGGTGCTGCTGATCGCCTGGGTGCTGGTCATCCTCGCCTTCTTCATTCTGGCGATCCAGCTTTTCGTGACGCTGATCGAGTTCAAGCTGGCGACGCTCGCCGGCTTCGTCCTTATTCCGTTCGGCCTGTTCGGCAAGACCGCCTTCATGGCCGAGCGCGTGCTGGGGCTGGTGATCTCGTCGGGCATCAAGGTGCTGGTGCTCGCCGTCATCGTCGGCATCGGCTCGACCTTGTTCGATGAGTTCCGCGCCGGTTTCGGCGGCGCGCAGCCGAGCATCGAGGACGCGATGGCCGTCGCGCTTGCCTCGCTGTGTCTTCTCGGCCTTGGTATCTTCGGCCCGTCGATCGCCAATGGCATCGTCTCCGGCGGCCCGGCGCTTGGCGCAGGGGCTGCGGCGGGAACCGTGCTCGCAGCCGGCGGCGCGCTTGCCGGTGGCGCCGCTGCCGCCCGCCTCGGCGTCGGCGCGGCGGCGGGTGCAGTAGGCGGCGCAGCGCGCGGCGCTGCCTTCACTTCGGGCGCCGCCAACAGCGCCTATGCACTCGGTTCGGCCGGCAAGACCGGCGCTGCCGCCGTTGCCGGCGGCGCTGCTGGCGTCGGCCAGGCCGCCGTCGGCGCAGCCATGTCGCCGCTTCGCAAGGCGGCCGCCTCGCTCAAGGGCAGCTATCGCTCGGGCGGCCGCGCCGCCGTCACCGCAACGGGCGGGACCGTTTCAGGCGGCGGCTCCGCGCCGTCGCCGGACGCGCCGGCCGGAGCGCCCGCCTGGGCGTCCGCGATGAAGAACCGCCAGACCATGACCCACGGCGCGACCATCGCCGCCCACACGCTGCGCTCCGGCGACGGCGGTGGCAGCGGCGCGTCCGTCGATACCAGCCAGAAGGATTGATCCATGTTCAAGCGACCGAGCATCCGCTACGGCCAGACGACCGAGCCGGCCACACCCTATCAGCGCGCGGCGCAGGCATGGGACGACCGCATCGGCTCGGCGCGCGTGCAGGCGAAGAACTGGCGGCTCGCCTTCTTCGGGACGCTCGCGCTTTCGGGCGGCTTGGCCGGCGGCCTCGTCTGGCAATCGACGCGCGGCCATATCGTCCCGTGGGTCGTTCAAGTCGATCGGTTGGGCGAGGCCCAAGCGGTTGCGCCGGCCGAAGCCGGCTACCGACCGACAGATCCGCAGATCGCGTTCCACCTCGCCCGCTTCATCGAGCAGGTCCGCGCGATCCCGGCCGATCCGGTCATTGTCCGTCAGAACTGGCTGCGGGCCTACGATTTCACGACCGATCGCGGCGCGATGGCACTCAACGATCATGCGCGCGCCAACGACCCCTTCGCCAATGTCGGCCGGGTGCAGGTTGCGGTGGACGTGTCGAGCGTCATCCGCGCGTCGCCGGACAGCTTCCGCGTCGCCTGGACCGAGCGCCGCTATCAGGACGGCAGCCTTGCCGCCACCGAACGCTGGTCCGCGATCCTCACCATCGTCGTCCAGCCACCCCGCACCCCGGACGCCCTGCGCAAGAATCCGCTCGGCGTCTTCGTCAATGCCCTCAACTGGTCGAAGGAGCTGTCGCAATGACCGGCATACCCATCCGCCGCGCGGCCACGGCCGCGCTGTTCGTCTCCGCATCCGCGCTTGCCGGCTGCGCCACCACGTCGGCCAGGCCGCCCGTGATCGCTTTGGACGATCCGCCCCCGGCGATCGTGGCGACGCCCGCGGCCGAGCCGCCCCGCGCGGTCGAGATCGTCACAATCCCCGAGCCGTTGCCGCTGCCCGGCCAGTTGAAGCCGGTGACGGAAGGTCCGCGGCCGGCGGAGCCCGCCGATCCGCGCCGCCGGGTCGGCGACGCCAACGACGCCGCGCGCATCCAGCCGGTGCGCGACGGCTTCCTCAACGCCATCCAGCAATATCCGTGGACCGAAGGCGCGCTCTATCAAGTCTATACCGCGCCCGGCCAGGTGACGGACATCGCCTTGCAGGAAGGCGAGCAGCTCGTCGGGCCGGGGCCGGTCGCGGCCGGCGACACGGTGCGGTGGATCATCGGCGACACGGTGAGCGGCAGCGGCGCGACCGCGCGCGTCCATATCCTCGTCAAGCCGACCCGGCCCGACCTTGCCACCAACCTCGTCATCAACACCGACCGGCGCACCTATCATCTGGAACTGCGCGCGACGCCGACGACCTACATGGCGTCGGTGTCCTGGACCTATCCGCAGGACCAGCTCATCGCCTTGCAAGGCCGCAACGCGGCGGCTGCTGCCGCTGCGCCGGCCGCGACCGGCGTGGACGTGACGGCGCTCAATTTCCGTTACCGGATCGAAGGCGACCGCGTTCCGTGGACACCGGCCCGCGCGTTCGACGACGGACGGCAGGTTTTCATCGAGTTTCCCGCCGGGATCTCGCAGGGCGAGATGCCGCCCCTGTTCGTGACCGGCGCGCGTGGCGACGCCGAACTGGTCAATTACCGCGTGCAGGGCCGCTACTTGGTGGTGGACCGGCTGTTCGCGGCCGCCGAGCTGCGCCTGGGCGATCGGCGCAGCGAACAGCGCGTCCGCATCGTGCGCGACGATGAACGGCGGGGGCGGCCGTGAGCGAGCCCGTAGACACCCCGCCCGCCGCGCCGCACTCCGATCCGCAAGCCTTCCAGCTTCGCGGAGACCCGCCGCGCGTCATGCGCCTGTCGCGCAAGGCGCTTGCCGTCGTCGGCGTTGCCGCCGGCCTCGGGATCGGCGGCTCGCTGATTTATGCGCTGCGGCCGCCCGGCGAGATGACCACGCAGGAACTCTACAACACCGACAGCAGGGCCACGGCCGAGACCATCACCTCCGGGCCGAGGGACTATGCGCAGGCGCCCCGGCTCGGCCCGCCGCTCCCCGGCGACCTCGGCCGCCCGATCGTGTCGGCGCAGCAGCGCGGCGAGGACGTTCCCGTGCCGCCGATCGGCGCGCAGCCAGGTCAACCCGATCCCCGGGTTCAGGCCGCCGAGGCCGCCCGCCAGCGCGCGCAACAAGAGCGCGACGCGGCGCGGACCAGTTCGGTCTTCCTCGGCAGCAGCGGGGGCGCGGCGTCACCGGCGGCCCCGACTTCCCTCGACCTCGCAGCGCCGAACCCGGCGCCTCCGGTGACGGCCGATGCAGCGGCGCAAAGCGACCAGGCCGCCAAGCGCGCCTTCATGGCGCAGGCGTCCAACCAGCGCACGGTCAGCGTCGAGCGGCTGACGGCCCCGGCGTCGCCAAACATCGTACAGGCCGGAAGCATCATCCCGGCCGCGCTCATCACCGGCGTACGTTCGGACCTGCCCGGCCAGATCACCGCCCAGGTGACGGCCAATGTCTATGACAGCCCCACGGGGCGCATCCTTCTCATTCCGCAGGGCGCGCGGCTGATCGGCGAATATGACAGCGAGATCGCCGCGGGTCAGATCCGCGTGCTGCTCGCCTGGGACCGGCTCATCATGCCGGACGGCCGCTCGATCGTTCTCGAACGCCAGCCCGGTGCGGACGGAGCCGGATTCGCGGGCCTACAGGACCGCGTGAACCAGCATTGGGGCAATCTCCTCAAGGCGGCGGCCGTCTCAACACTGTTGGGCGTTGGCGCCGAGCTGGGCGCGGATAGTGAGGACGACCTGACGCGCGCCCTCCGGCGCGGCTCGCAGGACACCATCAACCAGACCGGCCAGCAGATCGTACGCCGTCAGCTCAACGTGCAGCCAACGCTCACCATCCGGCCGGGGCATCCGCTGCGGGTGGTTCTCACGCGCGACCTTGTGCTCGACCCGATTGGAGCAACGCGATGACGAAATTGAAACTGGGGCCGTTGGCCGACGACCGACCCGTCAAGCTGACGGTTGAACTGCCCGCGACTGTTCACCGAGATCTTATCGCCTATGCTGCCGCGCTCGCGGCCGAAACAGGCGGAAAAACCATCTCTCCGGAGAAGCTCGTCTCGCCCATGCTGGCAAAATTCATGGCGAGCGATCGGGGATTTTCCCGGCGCCGGGGCACCGCGAAGGACTGAGTCGGCGCTTTGCCGTCAATTGCCTAGGAACCGCTTGCGGCGCTCTTGAGCCTCGACCTTGATTATCGCCTCCTCGGCAGTGGCGCATTCGCCGCCGCGCACCGAGCCATCGCGACATCCGGCCACGACCTGCCGCGCCACGTCGATGTTCGCCACGAAATATTGCGAGCTTCGCGTATCGCGTAATGGCGCAGCGATGGGCGACGGGATAGCGACACGCGCGGTCTGTTGCGCTGGCACAATGACCGGCCGCAAGACAAATCCACCCCCGAAGCCGATAAGCAGAGTTACAAGCACGATGATGACCGTGTTGCCCCGCGACATAGCAACAACTCCAAGAATTACTTTGCTATTCTAGTGTAGTCTCTGTGAGAAATCGAAAGACAGAGCATAGCGTGCCTTGATGAATCCCAGGAAGCGCCTTAGTGCGGGATTGCTGTTGTCGTCGCGCCAGCAACCCGAATAGCCCGTCAACGCCGGCCCCTGTTCGCCGTGTATTGGGCGATAAACGACATCAGGATAGCGCGCTCCCGTCGAACCCTCGCATACAATGCTGACGCACGAACTGCCGCCGAGGACGCTCAGCACCGTCTCGCGGCTCGCCTGGCGCATTCGGATATCGGGCTTCGTGCCGGAGACCGCCAAACGGCCAAGCAGCACGTCTCTTATGTCCGGCCCAGGATCGGAAGCCGGCAACAAAAACCGCTCGTCTCGAAGATCCGTCCAGTGAACCACGCCACTCTCCGCAAGCGGGTGAGTCGCGGGCAGCGCTGCAAGCATCCGCTCGCTCCAAAGCTGTTCGCACCGAAATCCGTGATGGCCGGCCGCGCCCATGAATATCGCAACATCAACCTCGCCGGTATCTAGGCCGGCGAGCAGGACACTGCGGTCAGCTTCGACACATTCGACTTCTACGTCAGGATGCGCCTCACGCCAGCTTACTAGCGTGGCCCGCAGATTGCCGGCTGAAACCGAGCTGTTGTGGCCGAGCCTTAGGCCACCGGCGCGGCCCTGACCCGCCGCCCGCATCATCGCTACCAGCTTATCCGCTGTTGTTACCATCGGCTTCGCGCCGCGAATGAACGCGGTTCCAGCTAGCGTCATCCTGACGCCTGCGCGCGAGCGCTCGAAGATCGGCATCCCGATCGAACGCTCCAACTTCAAGATGGCGCGGCTGAGCGTCGATTGCTCGACGTCGAGCGCCCTAGCGGCCCGGTAAAAGCTTCCGTGGTCAGCCGCCGCGATCGCGTATCGAAGCTGGCGGAGGTCGAAGGACATTATCCCAGTCTAACCTTTCGATAGCTGAGAGCCGATCCGTTACTTGATTTTTAGAACCGGCGGCGGGATCGCAAGATGGCGATCATTCCTCGCCCCACTGTTGTAAAACGACCTGAACAGAAGCGCGCGCTTTCAGTCTCGCGAAATGGTCGGCGACATTGCTTGGCAGCTCAACGCCGTGCTGCGGCGCCCATCGTTCGATATAGAACAAGGCGGCATCGGCGATCGTGAATGAAGCGCCAGTCGCGTATTCGTTCTTCGACATCTCCGGATCGAGGATGGCGAAACCTTGCTCGACGATCCGACGCCCTTGGCGCCTAACCGCTGATTGGCCAAGTCCAAGCTTCACATGCAGAGCGTCCTGTGGCTCGAACAAATCAGGTCGCATGATCCGCGCGTAGCCCTGTCCGTGGATCGTGCCTTCGACATAGCTGATCAGCTCGGCGATGCGCGCGCTGCTTTCGGGATCGCGCGGAAGCAGACCTGACTCCTTGTTGACGAGCCCGAGCCATGTGGCGATCGCCCCGAACTCCGTCAGCACCGACCCGTCCTCGCGCACGAGCGTCGGCACCTTGCCCTTCGGGTTGATCGCGAGGAACTTTTCCGTGTGGGTGCCGCCGCCGTGCACGTCTATCTTCACCGTCCGATAGGGCAGCCCAAGCTCCTCCAACAGCATGTGGATGCCAATCGCGCAGGTTCCCGGGCCCCAGTAAAGGGTGAGGACGCCCTCCCGTGCCGGCGCGAGCGCGTCGGCCCGGTCCTTGCGCTCATCAGTCATCGTGGGAAAGCTGCCGCTCGGCCGCCTTCGCCGAGTCGTCCGGGCTCAGGTTGAATGCGATCTTCGCCTGGGGCGCCTGCGTTCGGAGGATGTTCATCACGACCTCGAACATCTCGGTCTGTTTTGGAACAATCCTGAGGCCGGCACCCACGACGATAACGTCGAAAGCGTTCCAGCCAAGCGCCTCGGCCATCTGCGCAGGGGCAGTCTCCTTGGTGTCGAGATAGACGAGGCGGGCGACATGCCCCTTGCCGCGAAGGTCGTTGAGGGACGCCTCGAGCCCATCGCGGATTTTGTCGGGGGTCAGATCCTTGGGGATCGCCGGGTCCGAGAAATCCATGTTCTCTGGTGTCTCGCCAACAATGAGGACACTCTTTTGGTTAGCCATTTCCGGTCTCCTGATGCTAAGATTGTGAGAAGAAGTCGGCGAGCGCGGTTGCAGTCGCCCTGGGGTTTTCGTCGCTGAGCCAGTGACCGGCGGCTGGAATGACCGCGGTGGTCAGGTCGGTCGCAACATCGCTCCAAAACTGTGTCAGTACCGGCCCTGCGTGCGCAGCCCCGCCGACGGCGAGCACCGGCATTGCAAGCGGCGTCGTCTTGAGCGGACCATTGTCGATCGCATCCTGAAAGATCGAGGCATAGTAGCCTGCGCCCGCCCGCAGAACGCCCGGTCGCGAAAGGCTCCGCGCATAAGCTTCGATATGCGCCTCGCTGACAACCAGCGAACCAGTATGGCTCTCATGCCAGAAGAACCATTCGAGCAGTTCGCGCTCGCGACCCGCAAACAGCCAGACGGCGACATCGGGAACCGCGAAGACGCTGAAGTGCCAATTGGAATCGGCGTTCCAGCCCGGCTTGGGCGCCATCGCCCGTTCGAGGCCGAAGCCCGCGAGAACGAACTCGAGCACCGCCAGCCGACCGACCCGCTGCGGATGGTCGCGGGCGAAGGCGACCGCAACGCCCGCGCCGAGATCGTAGCCGGCGACGTGGGCCTGGGCGTGGCCAAGCGCATCGAGCACCTTCGCCAGGTCGCCGGCCAG
Source organism: Brevundimonas vesicularis (assembly GCF_900445985.1). Taxonomy (GTDB): domain Bacteria; phylum Pseudomonadota; class Alphaproteobacteria; order Caulobacterales; family Caulobacteraceae; genus Brevundimonas; species Brevundimonas vesicularis_D. The sequence goes on along the minus strand of NZ_UAQP01000014.1, from coordinate 386,266 downwards.
CGCGGTCTTGGTGTAGTTGCCTTCGGCGACCGTCGAGGCCCCCATGCCGCGCTGATCGGGCGCGATCACCGTGAAACGCTCTGCGAGCAACGGTGCGACGGTGTGCCACATCAGCGAATGCTGCGGAAAACCATGCAGTAGCACGATCGGTGGCCCCGAGCCGCCAATGCGCACAGCGAGCTTCGCGTCACCGACATCCACGCGAACCGTGGCGAATTCCTCCCAAGTCATCGCGTGGTCTCGTTGGCCATGGCAGGATAGTCGGTGTAGCCCGTCGGTCCTTCGCCATAGAAGGTCTCCGGGTCCGGCTTGTTGAGCGCCGCATCAGCCCGGAACCGCTCGACCAGATCCGGGTTGGCGATGTAGGGCACGCCATAAGCGACGAGGTTGACGAAGCCGCTCGCGATCGCCTCGTTCCCTTTGGCCTTGTCGAAGCCGGTATTGACGATGAGCGGCCGTGAGGTGAGCGGCCCAAGCGTCTCGACCACATGCTCGATCTGGACACCTTTCTTGGCGTCTTTGGCGTTCGGTTCCAACAGTGTGATGTAACCGATCTCGAGAGCATCGAGCGTGGAAACGAGATGACCGAAGGTCTCGCGCGGGTCGCTGTCCTTCATCCCGTAAAGCGAGCTCGATGGCGACAGCCGGATGCCGACGCGTTCGGCGCTCCAGGCGGCGATCATCGCCTCGGCCGTCTCGATCATCAGCCGCGCGCGATTGGCCACGCCGCCGCCATAGGCATCGCTGCGGTGGTTGCTGCCATCCTGTAGAAACTGATCCTGGAGGTAGCCATTTGCGCCGTGTAGTTCGACCCCGTCGAACCCCGCTTCCCGAGCATTTCGGGTGGCCTGCGCAAAATCTTCGACGATCGGCGCGATCTCCTCGAGTTCGAGCGGGCGCGGCGTTGGAAACTCGACACGGCCCCGCGGCAGAAAAAAGTCGCCCTCGGCGGGCAGCGGCGACGGCCCGACCGGCGGCTCGCCGCCGCGCATCTCGGGATGGGCGACGCGGCCGCAGTGCCAGAGCTGCACATAGATGCGGCCGCCGGCGTCGTGCACCGCGTCGGTCACCTTCCGCCAGCCGGCGATCTGATCTGCGGTGTGGATGCCGGGGCAGCGGATGATACCATGACCCTGTTCGGACACCTGCGTGCATTCGGTGACGATGAGGCCAGCGGAGGCGCGCTGGACGTAATAGTCGCGCATCAGGTCGGTCGGCACGCCGGTTTCGGAGGCGCGGGTTCGGGTCATAGCCGACATCGCAATGCGGTTTGGCAAGGCGAGGCCGTGCAGATCGTAGGGCGCGAAGAGGTCGGGCATTAGAAAGCCTTTCGAGTCAGAGCATCAGCGACCCGCCGTCGACGATGATCGACTGGCCGGTGACAAAATCGGAGTCGGGGGAAGCGAGGAAGAAGACAGTCCCGACCAAATCCTCGGGCTTTTCCTCGCGCTTGATCGCACGGCGTTCGATCTGCTCCTTAAGCAGTTCCTCGGGAAAGCTTTCCTTCACCGCCTTGGTCACCGTCACGCCCGGCGCGACCAAATTTACGGTGATGCCGTCGCGGCCGAACTCGCGCGCCAGGCTGCGGGTAAGGCCGATAACCCCGGCCTTAGCCGCGACGTAATGAGCCTGCCCAGGCACGCCGGGATAGACTGAGGCCGAACCGATGTTGACGATCCGGCCCCAGCCGCGGCCCACCATCAGCGGCAGTGCCGCCTTTGTCATGAAAGCGGTGCCGGTCAGGTTGATGTCGATGATCTTGCGCCAGTCGTCGGCGCTGATGTCGAGAAAGGGCTGGATCGGGAAGAAGCCGGCCACATTGACCAGCACGTCGATGCGGCCGGTCTTGCGCCGCGCCGCCTCGGCGACCTCTCGGCAGCTTGCGTCGTCCGAGATGTCGCCCTCAACGACAACTAGTCGCTCCGGCGCACCCGCCTTCTCGATCAGCGCGTCGAGCGCCCCCCGGCTGGTATCCGTCGCGACGACCGTATCGCCGTTATCGAGAAACCGCCGCACGAACAGGGCTCCCATGCCTCCGGCGGCGCCGGTGATTAGGACAGTGCGATCGGTGTTCATTGCGTTTCTCCAGGTTGCGAGCGCGGACGCTCGTGCAGCCGCAGGCACGAGGGACGGGGCGCGTCATGATGGTAAGTGTCGGTGCCGACCTTCTGCCCGTAGAAGTGAGTCATCGGTGCATCGGTGATCATCGAATCGGTGTTGCTGATCTCAAGCCGAATGCGCTCGCCCTTGCGGACGAGGAACGACATCGGGATCAGCTCGACCCGCAATTCGTAGACCTGCCCAGGCGTGATCGGCTCGATCGTCGAATGGCTGTGGAACGGCCTCATTTCGGTCGTCAACGCTGCATCCTCTGCGCGATGCGACGCGCGCAGCCAGCCTTGGCTTACTTTGACCGGCTTGATTGCCTCGCCCTCGCCGGAGAGGAGGGAGAGTTTGACAATCACGTCCATGTCGGTCTGGTCGGAGGAGGCGTGGAGCACGAGCACGCCATTGCCGGTGAACTCGCGGTCGCGCTCGAAGGGCCACGACGTGAACGTCGTCACCCGCGCAATGTGATCGGGCACGCCTTTCTCGTCGAAAGTCGTAACGCCCGCCATCCACTCGGGATCGGGATAGCTCCACGACGTCGCATCGTCATCGCTTGAGGGGGCTTGCTCGGCCAGCGAGCCGTCGTTCAGCGAGGTGACGACGCCGCTCTTTTCTCCGCTTAAGAAAAATGCAGCGACTTGGACGTCATCAGGCGGCCAGGCGGTCGCCTCGCGAACTTTCTGCTCGCCCTGAACGAAGAAGCGAACCGACGGCCGGTCCATGATGCCATTATCGACATCTTTCAGATGATGGTCGTACCACGGCAGCAGTTCACGGCGGTGGAACTCGGGATCGGCATATTGCGTCTGCGCGCCTGCGAAGCTGTCGGGTGCGGTGACGACCAGTTGGCGAGGTCCGCTGACACGCTCGAAGCCAGTGAAGTTGCCGCGCAGATGCAGCGAACTCTTCCCCCACACGCCGATCGACAGGACCGGGATTTCGATCTGGTCGAGCTCCCAGAACGGCGACCGCTCGCGTTGCCAGTCATCGTCGAGCGGGTGCGAAAGGATATCGTAGACCGCTTCTCCGCGCCCGCCGCCGCGGATGTCATGCCCCTCGTTCTGATGCTGGGTCAGGATCGACCCGAACAGCCACGCGCTCAGGAACTCCTGGGTCGGCATGCCGCCGTGATACATCCAGTCACGGTACATGTCGGTCGCGCCGTCATAGGCGCCGAGGCACTTGAGGCTGGGCGGGCGCGTCCGCGCCGCATTCCACTGGCTCCAGCAATAATAGGACATGCCGATCATGCCGACTGCGCCGGACGACCAGTCCTGCGCCGCGACATGCTCGATCATGTCATGGATCGCCTCGCCCTCGCGCCGCGAGACGAAATCCCAAATGCCCTCCGAGCGCCCGGTACCGGGCACGTCCATCGCGACATATGCATAGCCCTCGTCGAGATAGAGCTGGATCGGGCCATACTCGATAAACGGGAAGACCCAATGCGGTGGCAGGCGCCGCAACGCCTTCTGGTAGGGAGAGGCACCAAACAGCACCGGCAGCGCGCCAGCGTGGCTGCGTGGCAGGTAGACGTCAGCGCGAACGAGGTCTCCGTAGCGTGTGCGGATCTCGATCTCGAACGGCTGCACATTCACATCGACCATCGATTGTCCCTTCAGCGGACAGCCGGAGCTGCCAATCGGACTCTTAACTCATCAGCACTCTCTTTGGCTCTGGCCGCTGGCTGGACACACTATCCCGAATCCGGCACAATGCTCGGATGGCAAGTCTCGATGATCTGCGGGTGTTCGAGCGAGTGGCGGCGCTACGGAGCTTTGCAGCCGCTTCCAGAGCGCTGGGAGAGCCGCGTTCGAACATCAGTCGGAGTATCGCTCGGCTGGAAGCCTCGCTAGGGCTGCGCCTCATTCAACGAACGACGCGCGAAGTGACGCTGACCCCTGCTGGTGAGAGCCTCATGCAGCGCTGTGCATCGGCGCTCGATGATCTCGATGGCGCGATGGCCTATGTCAGCAGTCTCGGCGTCGAGGCTCAAGGTCCGCTTCGGCTGAGCGCGGGCATCGGATTCGGCATCAACGTGCTTGCCGACCAACTGCCGGCATTCCTTCGCCAATTTCCGCGCGTTGACATCGAGGTGGACCTTACGAGCCGCGTCGCGGACCTCGTTGCCGATCGGGTCGATGTCGCCATTCGGTTCGGAGAGCTTCCCGATTCATCCATGGTCGCGGTCCGTCTCGGCGAGATGAAGCGGGTGCTGTGCGCCTCGCCAGAGTATCTCGACCGCCATGCTCGCCCGACTTCTGTCGAAGATTTGGCCAACCATCAGGCTGTCGAGATGCCCACCACCGAAAGTCCGCCAAGGCCCTGGCGCTTTTCCAAAGACGGGACAATCCAAGAGATTCTCGTAAAGCCGCGAGTCAGCGTCAACGACGCCTTGACGATCCATCGGCTGGTCCTGAACGGGGCAGGAATCGGGATCATCTCATGCTATTTGTGCGCCCCCGATATCGAGGCTGGCCGACTTGTCCATCTGTTACCCGAATGGACCGCAGCGCCAGTAGCCGTGAACTTGATTTTCCCCAGCCGGCGCGAGTTGACCCCGTCGGTCCGGGCAATCGTGGATTACCTTAAATCATCCAATCCGCCCGGGGCGCATTGGCAGAACAACGACATTCCACGCGCGAAAAGCAATCCTGGCCTATCTTGATGTTCTTATTGGCGTCGTGGCACTTGCGGGAAGGCTGGGCGTAAGAGGCAGCTGTTGTCACTTGGCCGCTCTAGGGAAATATCCGCGGATCAGCTCGGCGACATGTTGTATCGCGCAGTCGCTGTCCGAACGTGCGGCGGTGGCGAGGTGCAGCGGAAACTCCTCGGTAGCGATCGGCGGATCACAATAATGCAAATCATCGGCGATTTGGCTACAGCCGCAGGGGATCATCGCGACTAGGTCGCTGTGCCGAAGCAGCGGCGGCACCATCATGAACCCAGGGACAACGATGCCGACGCGGCGCTCCCGCCCCATGACTGTCAGTTGATCGTCAAGCGGGGTACGGCGTGCTCCCTTGGCCGAGACGACGAGGTGCGGATAAGCGAGCCAGCGGTCCATCGTGAGTTCGCTGGCGAGCGGATGATCCCGACGCATCGCCAGGCAGTAGCTGTCCCTATAGATCTCCGTCCTCCGAAACGCGCTGCCGGCCTGCGGCAGGACGGTGATCGCGATGTCCGCGTGGTCGCGAGCCAGCGCATCGACTACTTCGTCACTCTCGCGCCATGCCAGCAGTACGAGATCGATGCCCGGCGCGCTGTCGCGCATCGCCGCCCAGCAGCGCTGGAGCAAAGTAGTCGCCGGAAAGTCGCTGGACACGATCCGCACCGTCCGTTGCGAGGTCCGTGCCGTCTCGGGCGCGGCGCCGATCAGGTCGCGTGCGTGATCGACGAAGCTGCGCACGGGATCGCGCAGCGCGTCTCCCCGCGCGGTGCGCGCCATGCGCCGGCCCGAACGCACCAGCAGCGGATCACCGAAGAGCTGTCGGCAGCGCTCCAGCGCGGCCGACGCCGATGGCTGCGACATGCCGAGCCGCTGCGCCGCACTGCTGACGCTCGCCTCCTCGAGCAGCGTGTCGAGCGCGACCAGAAGGTTCAGATCGATCGTGCGCAAGTCTATGTTCGCTCGGGCGTGATTATCTCCCACGCGAATATATCTGCACCCACTCATCAGAAAGGGCAATAGTTCGATATAGCGGCAGCCTATCGAACGAACATCGTGGCGGGCGATTGTACCGGCGTACGCCACGAGGGAGACCCGCATGATCTACCACATCACCCGCTTCAAACTGAAACCGGATGCCGACCCCGCAGCGGTCGACGCCGCGGTCGCACAGCTCCACAAGATGGGGCAGGAGATCGGCGCGGTTCGTTCCTATTGTGTCGGCAAGGACATTGGCGGCGAATACGGATTGGGTGCCCTCTACGTCCTCGACGACATGGCCGGCTATGGCGAGTATCTGCAGTCGCCGATCCACCGCAAGGTGGACGAGATCGGCTTGCCGCTCGTCGACGACATGGTGTCTTTTGACATCTCGGACGACGCCGATCCTGCGTTGGCGGAGGAGATCGGCCAGATGCATAAGGCCCGGTACGAGGGCGATGCGGCGCTTGCCGATCTGGTCAGCGGGCTGAAGTCCTATGCTGGCAGCGGTACGTCGGGCTAAGCCATGCTAACCGCAGATCTGGTTGCGACCGGCGGCGGCTATGCGCCCGACGGCTGGCGGCAGTGGCCCGACGATGCCGAACTCTCGGCGCAGTTCGTACGCATACTGGCGGCGGCACAGGACGGTGCGAGTACTGTCGGCGAGTGTTTCCAGGCGGCCGGTCGGATTGCAGCGGGCGATCGCGAGAGCTGGCATCGTGCCTGGCTCATCCCCGCGCGGCGCAGTTTCGCGCGGGCCGAAGCGGCCGAGGCCTCGGGCCACCGCCACAGCGCGCGGGCGAACTGGATCAGGGCCGCCAACTATTTCCGCTCGGCCGAATTCTTCCTTGATCCAGCCGATCGACGTCGCCTGCCGACCTTCGACCGCGTCGAGAGTTGTTCGCGGCGGACATTGACGCTGTTCGACATTCCGGGCGAAGAGGTCCGCGTCCCCTACGAAGCGTCTCACCTCCACGCTTATTGGCTCCCTGCGACTCGCGGGCTCGTGTCGCCCGCGATTGTCGCCTTCGGCGGCCTCGATGAATACAAGGACGAGCTCATCCAAGAGATGCAGCGCACCGCGCACGAACGCGGGCTGTCACTGCTGCTGGTCGACCTGCCCGGCCAGGGTGCCGCGCTGCGCTGGCACAAGCTGCTCGCGCGGCCCGACAGCGAAGTGCCGGTCGGCGCCTGTGTCGACTGGCTGCTGGCACGCGACGACGTCGATCCCGCCCGCATCGCGCTCTATGGCGCCAGTCTCGGCGGCTACCATGTGACCCGCGCCGCGGCGCGCGAGCATCGCGTCGCCTGCGCGGTGTCGGACGGCGCGCAGTGGAAGCTCGCTGAGGCCGCCGAGGCGATGAAGGCGGCACCCGACGGGATCACCGCAACCTTGTGCCGCTGGGTGTTCGGCGCGGCCGACATGGGCGCGCTCGTCGAAATCGCACGCCCGTTCGACCTGGAGCCGGTCGTCGGCGACATCCGCTGCCCGTTCCTCATCGTCTCTGGCGAGCTCGACCTACCCGGCGCTGACAACGCCCGCACGCTTTACGCCGCCGCTCTGGCGGCGGGGGTCGAGGTAGAGCTGCGCTGGTTCGGCCCTGACGAGACCGGTGCCGCGCACTGCCAGATCGACAATCCGACGATCGGCATGGAGACCATCTGCGATTGGATCGCCGATCGGCTGGATCACAAGCGGAAGTCGCGCGGATGATCGACGCCCCGACGTTCGAAGCTTTGCGCGTCGCCATTCGAAATAATCGGGAGATCAGTGATGCGGGAGTGTTGGGCGCGGCGGTGACCCTGGCGTTGTTCATGCTATCATCAGGAGCCGTGGGCCAATCTGCCTCGTTGGGAAACCGGGAGGCGACGCTTGCCAAGCTCGACATGGTGCAGAAAGAGATGGTCGAGCGCGCTGATGTCGAGAAGCTTGCGGCGCTGTCCGCACCTGAGTTGACGATCAACGCGCCAACTGGTCGTGTTCTCACGCGCGAGCAGTTCCTGGCGATGATGCGGGACGGCCGGATCGGTGCCGAGGATTTCGAGCGTAAGGTCGAGAGCGTAAAGGTTAGCGGCGATGTCGGTGTGGTGATGGGGAGCGAGGTATTCACGCCAACCCCGCAAAGCGAGCTTGGCCGACTTTACGGCGCGGTCCCGATAAAGCGGCGCTATACGAACGTTTACCGGCTCAGTCACGGGCAGTGGTCTTGGTTCGCACGCCACGCGAATGTTGTAGCGGAGAAGGTGGCGAACGGCCGCTAGCGGGTCGGAGCCGACCGGCTATGGCTGGTTGCCGACCGACTGCTCGAGGGAACTCGGCGCTCGGTCCGCTTCTGAATGGATGTGCTCGATAGCTGTCGCTGCGTGCGGGATTGGGCCTCGGTGGTTATCGTCCAGTAGTCGACTCAGATGATGCGTGGCATGATGCTTGATCTCTGGAGGTCGAGATGCTCAGAATTGCAGTTACTGCCCTCTTGCTGGCCACAACCCCATTTGCAGCATCGGCTCAGCCGCAAGGTCAACCAGCCACTCATGTGGAGATCACTCAAGCCGAGGACGCTTGGCGACAAGCCCGCATTGCTGGCGACGTTGCCTTCCTCGAACGGTTCTACGCCCAGGAAGCTCGCATCCAGGGGATGGATGGCAAGACGCTCTCCCGTGAAGCCGACATCGCCATGTTCAAGACGGGTCAGATCAAGCCGAAGTTCATCACGCACGGACCGCTGAACATCTCGACGTATGGTGACGTGGCCGTTGTGACCGGCGTCGACCACTTAGGCGGAACGGCCTTTGGCCGATACGGTGAGATGTACCTTCGGTTCACCGACGTGCTAGTCAGGCGGGATGGCCGTTGGCAGCTTGTCGTTCAGCAGACCACCAGCACGACCGGTTTTTGAAGTCCGTTAGTCGCCCACTTTTTGCCGCCTGCCCCCGTAGTAGATCACTCCTGTCGAACGGCAGCTTTCAGGTTTCCGGAGCAGCCCGAGGAACGGCGCGAACTGGGTCGGTAGCTGCCGACCGCAGCTTCCCTCAGCGCGGCTGAGCCCACCCAGGCGATAATCGCCGGTGAATGCCCGTCAAACGGTCAGCGGCGGCGCGGCACGACGATCTTCGGCAGCAGGCGCCCAGCGGCGGCTCTATAGTAGTACGAACGGCGACACATATTCGTTATGTTTGTCCTGCGCGGGGCGCCATCTCTCTCCCCAACGTCGATAAGTTGCCTAACACCTTGAAGGGCAACGACGTTTGTGGAGTTCGAAAACCTTCTTGACGGCTGTATCTCAGATTGCCGGAGAAGGTCAGTTTTAGGGTGGCCCGCTTGTCCTCAAGGCGGTCTGATTTCCAAAGATTCCAAGGGCTTGCGAGAAACGCCATCGCCGTTCGAAAAGTTTGGTCATAGTCTCGGATCGGCGCTCCACATTTCTCGATATTTTCGCTCAGAATGAGCTTCCGATTTTCCAGCTCTTCGAGTCGTCGTTCGAGCGCGGCAGCTACCGTCTGGCTCTCGCTCTCGACAATCCGATCAACGAGGGCTGTCACCTTCTTCTCGATGTCAGCAAGCTCGCGCTTCAGCACAGTCTTGCGCTCACCACTGCGCGCTCTCTGTCCATCCCACACGTCCCGGAATACGGCTGATGCAAGATCAAACAGCTCCCGAGCTGGCGTCAGAGATCGCAGCAGCTCGACAAAGGCGTTCTCGACCTTGTCGCGAGCGATGGACTTACCTTTGCTCACGCAGCCAGGCTGACGGCACAGGTAGTACGGATAGGACCGGAACTCTCCCTTCGACCAGTTAGCCGTCAAAGCGTGGCCGCAATCGTCACAGGCGATAAAGCCGCGAAGCGGGAAATCTTCGTTGAGGTCCACACGAGCCGGAGCCCTTGGCTTGCCGAGCAAGCGCTCCTGAACCCGCTCAAAAGTTTCCAGATCAACCAGTGCCTCGTGCTGTCCTTTACGACGCGACACCTTCCAGCGAGGCACTTCGATATAGCCAGCGAAGATCGGCTGCGTGAGAATTTGGCGAACGCGCTCGTGCAGGACGACGTTATGCCTCGTGCGCGGAAACTCGGGATGAGATTCAAAGAAACGCTTCACCTCACCGATCGAGGCGAGCCGCCCGCTGGCAAAGGCGTGAAAGGCTTCCTGTATGATAGTCGCGAGAGGCTCCGACCGAACGAGCATCTTGCCGCCGTTCGGGGCACGTCCGTAGGTGTAGCCCCACGGAGCCTGAAACACCCAATATCCATTCAGCACTCGCGAGTGCATCCGGTTGAGGGTTTGCTCCCCATTCTTCTGGCGTTGATGCTGTGAGACGCTCGCGAGCAGATGCTCGACGAGCTGACTGTCTGAATCCTCTTTGAACTCGATCGAGGGCGACTCCAAAGTGCCCCCTGCCGAGCCGATGTCTGCGCGGAGCCGCAGATGGGCTTCAAGGCCACGAGCCAAGCGGCTGATGTCGTCGATGATGACGACCAGATGAGATTTTCGGTGAGCCCGCAGATAGGTGAGCATATCCTTCATGCCGGGCCGCCCGACGACGCTTCCCGACATATCGTCTTTGAACACCTTCACCACGGAATGACCGCGATATTTCGCGTATTCGCGGCATCGCGTTTCTTGGCTGGCAAGGCCATCGCCCCGTGTCGTCTGTTTCGTGGAGCTTACCCGGCAATAGATTACAGCTTGTTTTTCGCTCTCTCTCGACACGTCTCAGCCCTCTTCACGGCTCTAATCCCGCAGCCTGAACATCAGCCAAAGCGGGAGAGATTGGTTGTTCCTCATGAGTAGAAAGATTACCACGAGCAGCACTAGCGCGGAAAGAGTCTATAAGACGGCTTCCCACTGATATTTGTACAGGATCGTTACTGAAAGAGATGTCCACGAAGGCTTGCATGATACCGTGGACGACTCGAATGACGTCGTCCTTCTGTCCGTCGTCGATATCCATGCTGCCAATGATCGCGCGATACCGAGCGATGTCATCTGGCGATAAATGAGTCTGCGTCGCCATATCTAACCACCATCACGAAGATGCTCCACAAAGCATCGTGAAAGTGTTTCTCTAGGTTAGACCGTTCGAGCAGTTGGGAGAAAGCTCCCCCGAACCTTCAAACAAGCAGCCATCGTCTTACAAACCTAGCCGACTGCTTATAACTATTATACATAACTGTTGCAGAAATGCAACTTTACTTAGAGCCTGTGTGGAGGTCTCGCACATCGCGCATTTGCCCCGCCCACGGCTGGACCTCATAAAACGGTACACTCTCCGCCACCAGCAATCGGGGCATGGAAGAGACGCGCAGAAGATGCTCGTTCTCCTGGAGGCCTAGGATATTCTCGCTCTGCAAGACGAAGCGCTTCTGCTCGCCGAGGTTCGTACCCGCCACTTCGACTGGGCCGCCGCTATGGCTCACGGCTTTCATCAACACTGTCGCATTGCCCGACCAGAGCTGAAGGTCTCGGATGAGGTCCGGCTCCTTCACATTTTTCATGGTGATGACGGCGGCCTGATCCTCGAACTCTTTCACCGCCTCCCGCGACCATTTCTCCGCCATGGAGAAACGACCCTGTGCGAAGAACCAGAGCTGGATGCCTTTACCGCGATAGAGGCGAAGCGCCTTCATGATCGCTGGCGCTGGCGGCAACTGCGGGAACTCGTCGAGAAGGAAAGTCGTCCGCAGCGGCCCGGCCTCTTTGGCGATCGTCTCGATTGCGTAGTTGAGCACAAGGCTCACCCAAGGCGCAGCGACGCCGATCTTGTCGGACGGGACCATCAGATAGACCGAGTGCGGCTCATGCTTCAGCCGCGAAAAGTCGAAAGTGTGAGCGCTGGTCGAGCGCTCGAACGCCTTGCCGGGCTCGAAAGATTCTAACGCCTCGATCGCATCGGCCTTGTAAGCCTCGTACTGCTTGGGTGCTTTCGCATAGGTGCGCTCGAACGCGCCCGCTTTGCGTTCGATGGCCTCCACGCCGCAGGACGACATCATGGCATAGGCTGCACTCGTCGCCTGATGGTCTGCGTTCACAAAGCGCCAGAGACCTGAAAGCGAGCAGAGCTCCGGCTCGAACAGAGCCAGATATTCCATCCTCATCGCAAGGAGGCGGAGCGCACCTTTGCGGACCCAGGCATCGTCTCCCGGCTTCACCGGAGGCGGCAGCAATATCTGCGCGATCTCATTCGCCTCGCTGTCGATCGATCCGCCTGCGTTGACGATATCGAGAAGGATTTGAAGCGGATTGATCGGCGTGTCTGGCGCCCCCCTCATGCCGAAAGGGTTCAGGAAAACGCACCGTGTGCCGAGCGTCTCGGCACGATGCTCGGCAGATGCATACTGGTTCTCGCCATCCTTCACGTCGATGATGACCAAGCTTCGATCACGGACATGGGCCATGTTCGGAAGCAGCAGATCGCGACCCTTGCCGCCACCGGTTCGCAGATAGGTGAGCATCGGCCCGTCCCCAGCGAAGAAGATTGGCTTGCCTTCAAAGGCTCCAAGAAAGAGACCGCGCCGATCATGAAGCCCAGCCTTCGCGACATCGGCAGCGTCTGCCAGTCGCGAGTCGCCAAGGCGTCCGCTCGGTCGAGCGGACGCCATTTCAGCTTCAGCCTCGTCAGCGCGTCGCTGCGCCTCTCGCTCCCGGTCCATCCTGACGGATTGGTGATGCAGGGCCATGAAGCCCTGCATCCCGCTTATGAACGGATTTCGGCGCATTAGCGCGTCGTCGCAGAAGCCTCGCCCAAAGTCGGCGGAGGCGGCAACACGATTGGCTTCAGGGCGGCAAACTCCTGTTGAAGCTCACCCACTGGCTTGAGTCCGGTGTCCCAACCGTCAACGTCGATAGTGACGCCTTGCGTCGCGGCGGCGGTCAGTTCGTTTGAAAGCTGTGCGCTAAGATTGTCGGCATAACCCAGAGCCGCCGCTCCCGCGCCGGGCTCTAATGACTCTGCCACCCGCCCGAAGAAGCGCGTCCAATTTACGATCGCGACATCGGTCGCTTGAGTGGATTGAGTTTGGCTCATCCGCGCCGCGACATACTGGCTTTGAATGCGAGCCGTGGCTTCAGCCATAATCCGCCCGCGATCATAGGTGGCTTGATAGTTCGCCAAAACGCCCTGATTCAGCGCTCGATACTGCTCAAGCTGTTGATCGACACTCAGCTTGGCTTCAGCCAGCCAAACTTCGTAGCGGGCCTGCTGCGTCAGCTCCGCCGCCTTCACGGCGGAGCTGACCCTCGCGTCGTATGTCCCCATCAGGGTCGAAGGCTTGAACGCGCCGGGAGCCATGGCCTCTGTGCCAAAGAACACAGCTCCCGCTAGGACGAAAGTCGATGCGGTCTTAGCGATGTCGGGGAGAACGAAGCGGCGTCGCCTTTGATACCGCACGAGATGACGACCGCTTTCGTCCTCTGGCCTGGGTTGCGGGCTTAATTCCACGGCCGACGCGGATTCCGTATAGTCGATTTGATACTTCATGCCCTGTTCCTTTTTTAGGGTTCAGAACACTGAAGTCCAATTCATGCTTGCTTGTGGGAGAAACGCTCCCGTCGCGAACATTGCGTGAAGCAATTAGCGTCGTCACGCGGGACCAGAACTTGCCAGACGCATCCCCTTCAAGAATGCCAGACAGGACACGCATCGCATCAACCCGAGTAGCGCCAACAATAATTCTGGCCGCGCGTTGGCGATACTTGCCGAAGCTATTCGGCCCGCTCTCGTCGGGCGCTCGTTCCGGTTCGCCCCATGACTCGAGCAGGCCGGAAAGGATGAGGCACAGTACGATTAGGCGGATGCGGGCTAGGACGCGCTTTTGCGGGGACTGCTTCCATGACTGATCTTTCAGCTTAAGGAAGTCGCTGACCCACCTGAACGAACCCTCGTTCCCGAAGGCTTCATCCACGTCCACCGAACGGATGTCGAAGCGATCGCCAGAGGAGTGTGTGACCTTTCCCCTGTATTCATAGAGCGTGTCTGCGATCCAGTCCGGGATGCTTCGGCGCGGGATATCGAGAGAAGCGAGCAGTGAAGCGATCCGACGAAGGAAGGACGCGCTCAGAAGGATATGGTCTGGCGGGATGACGATGGATGTCATGGCGCTTTTCCGAACCTCCTCCATAGAATGTGGGCGTCATACCCGCACTCACAATAGGAAGCGTTCGGTCTGCTATGGGCAAAAGTCAGTAAGAAAGCCGGGCTTACGCTGACCGCAAGATGTGCGTGTAACTACACGCTCACTTGGCAAGGGGGCCCGCTGCGCGCCCCCGTTGCATCCCCCCGGCCTGCGGCGCTTCACCGGCATCGAGCCAGTTCCGCGCCATGAGGAGACTTCGCTCTCCCCAAACCCCATCGATCAAAGGGCGTGCCTGCCCCTTGAAACCCTGCCGCCTCCAGCGCGGCGAGTGAGCGTTCCTGCTCCCCTCGACCCCATGACCGAGGCGCTTTCGCTCGCCTCTGGACACCCGACGACCAGGCGTATGCCGCCATGGACCTGCACCGAAGGTTTCGCCCTTGGAGACGAGCAAAGGGCATTCTAGCCCTTGTGCAATCCTGACCAACCGTGCGCCGGTTGGATGCCGCCAGGGCGGTCGCGCCCTGGACCCGCCGATTGTTTCGCTCTCGACCCGATTTGGAGCTGCAACCCCCAGCTTGATTTACCCGGGCCATGCCAGCTACCGAATCGACGTCAAATGCCTATGTTATATGTATGTCGGTAGGCACAACCTGACTGGATCTGCTGCTCCCGTTGTGATAATTTCCGTTTACTCGCAACGCGAAATTCTAGTATAAAGTGTATCAGACATGGCGGCACCTCAAAGAAAAGACACCTCGAAGATCATTCGCTTCCCCCGCAAAGGTGAGGCGCAAGCTCTCATTGAGTGCGAGGACAATCTGTCTTTCATGAGGAAGTTGAAGAACGAGAGCATGAATCTCATCGTTACTTCGCCGCCTTATAATATCGGCAAAGAGTACGAGCGTCGTACATCAAACGAGATTTACATCGAGCACCAGGCCGCGACGATCGCCGAAGCCGTGAGAGTGATGCACCCGCAGGGTTCGATCTGCTGGCAGGTTGGGAACGGGATTCTCGATGGCGAGGTCTTTCCGCTCGACATCCTCCTTTACCCCATTTTCAAGACCCACGGCCTCAAACTGCGAAATCGGATCGTTTGGACGTTCGGGCACGGACTTCACTGTCAGAAGCGTCTCTCGGGTCGGCACGAGACGATCTTGTGGTTCACAAAATCTGACGACTACACCTTCAATCTCGACCCTATCCGCATCCCGTCCAAATACCCTGACAAGAAGCATTTCAAGGGGCCGAACAAAGGGAAAGTTTCGAGCAATCCGCTCGGGAAGAACCCCTCCGACGTTTGGGACATTCCAAACGTTAAATCCAACCACGTCGAGAAAACTGACCATCCCTGCCAGTTTCCAGTCGGATTGGTCGAAAGGCTCGTTCTCTCGCTGACGAACAAAGGTGACTCCGTTCTCGACCCCTACATGGGGGTCGGATCAAGCGCCATTGCGGCCTTGAAGAATGGACGCCATGCGTACGGTTGCGACTTGATGAGCGACTATGTGGACATCGCTCGCGAACGTATCGAGGCTCTTCGGTCAGGCGAGCTTCGCGTTCGTCCGATGAACAAGCCAGTTTATGAGCCGCCGTTTAGGGACGAAGAATGAAATTTGCGGGGGCATACTCTCTCCATAACGGCCAGGTGGAGTGGGAGAAGCGCGAGCTGGACGAATGGATTACGGACCTTTTTGAAGCGCCGAACATCCCTATCGGGGCCGGGTGCACAGGCCGTATCCGGGAGCACTTGCAGGACGAGCTTACCAAGAGCGGGTGGTCACACGCGGTGCGTATTGACCAGCACTACGACCTGACCGTGACTGGCCGATATCGCGATCTCGCATTCCAGATACAGACCGGAAATATCAGCCGGGCGATGTATGACCTGCTCAAGCTTCAATACCTCTATGTTCAGGGCAAAATCGAAGCAGCGGCCCTTGCTGTCCCGACCAAGGCAGGTGCAGCGGTTATTGCGTCGAACGTAGCTAACGTTGAGCGAGTTTGGGGCGAGGTACAACTGTTCGACAGGATCATCACAGTCCCTCTCTTGATCGTGGGATTTGAGTAAAAAGGGGGGACCATGGCTGGCTATGAAGTAGACGTTAAACCCGCGCACGAGCGCAAAGACCTGATCGCCGCTCTAACGGCGAACCCCGTATGCGGGACCCAACCCACATTCGACGTGTACGAAGGGCAGCGCACAATGCTGCCTGTCATTCGTCTGCCGATAGACCTACCGGTTTATCGAATGGCGAACGCTCGCACTCAAACGGAGCAGCTCGCTTACATCGCCGAGAAGAAGGTCGCGGCCACCTTTTTTGAAAGCGGTCAAGATAATCAGGAGGCCCAACAGGCCCAGCACGACATCCTGAAAAAGTACGCCAACGCTAGCGCTGGATCGGTGAAGCCGATCATCGAGGAGCTGGAGCGTACAAAACAGACAGAGCCGATCATGCTGACGCCAGCGGGCGTAGTCGTGAACGGCAACCGACGGCTGACAGCGATGCGCGAACTGTACGCCTCTAACAAAGCTGGGTTCCCCACGTTCGCGGAAGTCGAATGCATGATCTTGCCTCAGATGACTGAGGATCAGATCGACGATATCGAGACTCGACTTCAAGAACGTCCAGAGACCAAGCTGCCATACAGCTGGATAAACGAAGCGCTGAAGGTTCGCCGCCAGCTCGCTCAGAAGACCAAAAAAGAGACTGATATCGCAGATATGCGACGGAAGTCTGTAGGTGATATTCGGAAGTCCCTGAGCGCCCTCAACTACGCTGAGATTTACCTCAAGGACTGGTGCAAATCCCCGAACGACTATCGTTTGGTCGAAAAAGGTGGGGAGCAGTTTTTCGCCGATCTCGTGCCCCGTCTTAAAGGCAAAGAGGGAGCTCTTCTTGAGGCGAATATGCGGATGGCCTGGCTGTTGTTCGACAACCGCGACAGCTTGGGGCAGCGAATTTACGGCTTCAACAAGGTTCTTGGTGAGAAGGCCGAGCAGGTTCTTTCTCAACTCGCCGAACGCTTGGAAATCGACGAAGAGGCGGGCGAGACTTCCGGCGTCGAAAGCGAAGAGTTTGAAATTGATCTCGGCGGTCAGGACGTTGGGAGCGGCTACGAGCCACTCATCAACCTGTTCGATAATGCTGATCGACGTGACGAGGTATTCGACGAACTGAGAGCGGTTTGTCAGACCATTCTCGATACCGGACAGGCAAGCAAGGTCGGCAAAGCCGCACTAAATGCAGTTCGGGATGCGAACACCAGACTGACCGAGATTGATCTCTCTGCCGCCGATCCCGAGACTCATGACGGCATCGATAAGCAGCTTGAAGAGATTGTCCTCCGAGCGACGGCTCTTCGTGAGAAGCTCAAGGAGATCAAGGCAGCGGCGAAGCCTGCCTCTGGCGGTAAATGAGCATGGCGTCATCGCCCGTTGTCATCGGAGTCCACTACAGCCCGACGAGATTCACTGGCCGCTTCGTCCTGGAAGGTGAGCCCTCCTCCTCTGTCTGGGAAAGGCTCCAGCAAGCGATCCTAAACCTCGGGCTGGACTACCAGTCTGGCCCGGATTCGATCGAGCTCACTTGGGCCGGAGCACTGACCATCGTGGGCCAGTTCGCCAGCCAGCAGAAGGCCCTCGATTTCAGGTTCAGCGCCCGTGATGACGAAGCTCGATCGCGGCTCTCCGCCTTCGTTCAGCAATTCAAGCAAGTCCAACAATCGAAGGGCTCGCTGAAGCTCACCATTACGATTGAGGAAATCGAATCCCGCCTGCTGGCGGAAGGCTTTACGAGAAAACTGAAACCGTTCCAGCTTCGCGACCTACAGCGCCTGCTCTCGCTTGAGAATGGCGCGAATTTTTCAGTTCCGGGCGCTGGCAAAACGACCGTCACGCTGGCGCTTCACGTACTGACGCGCCAACCTGGTCAGGTGCTAATCGTCGTAGGGCCGAAGGCTTCCTTCCCTGCTTGGCGAGAGGTCGTCGCGGAATGTATTAGGCCCGACGCCCCTAACGGAAACGCGGAAACCTTCTCTATCCTGAGCACCTCCGGAGAAGCGCTTAGCAAAGCCTTACAATCTGGAGCGACGCGCTTCGTCGTCAGCTACGATTTGCTGATAAACAACCCTGAGATTCTGACGAATTTCACAGCGCAACATAAAGTACACCTCGTCCTCGACGAGGCTCATCGAATGAAAGCGGGGTTCGGATCCCAGCGCGGCGCACTCCTGCTGAACATCGCGCCCTTGCCAATTCGTCGAGACATTCTGACCGGCACCCCTATGCCGCAACAGCCCTCGGATCTGCAGTCGCAGCTGGACTTTCTGTGGCCGGGCGCGGGATTGGGCCTGCAGATCAGTCGTGGCGATCCACCTCGGCAAGTTCTCGGGGAGCTTTACGTTCGCACAACGAAACAGGACCTCGGGCTACCTAAGCCCCATCGGCATTTCGAGTCCGTCCCGATGGCAGACGGCCAGATGGCCCTCTACGGGATCGTAAAGAACGAGTTCCTCCGCCAAGTGAGCACGCTCGGCTTGGACGCACGGTTTGACGCGCCGGCGGCACGGCGCTCTGTAATGCGCCTTTTGCAGCTATCTGCGAATCCGGTCTTGGCCCTCCGTTCCGTCGCCGATGACGCACTGGCACTTGATTCAGGCGTACTTGAACAGGTCATCGCGGAAGGACCGTCCACGAAGATGCGAGCGGTTGCTGACAAGGCCCGCGCGTTGGCGAAGGAAGGCCGTAAGAGTGTCATCTGGACGATTTTCACTGACACGATCCAGCAGATGGAGCTGCTTCTCGCCGATTTGAATCCTGTTAGCCTCTACGGCGCTATCCCTTCAGGTGAACCCACCGATCCTGCCACCCGTGAAGGACGCATTCGTCGCTTTCACGATGACCCGTCGTGCATGGTCATGATCGCTAACCCGGCGGCGGCGGGCGAAGGGATCAGCCTTCATAAAATCTGCCACGACGCGATCTACCTTGATCGCAGCTATGTAACGACCCACTACCTCCAATCAATCGACCGTATCCACCGCCTAGGCTTGGACGAAGGCGTCGAGACCAATATCTGGATTTATCGGACTCTGGCGCCGATGGGGTTGGGGTGCATTGACCACTCTGTGAGCCATCGCCTCCGACAGAAACTTCGCGCTCTTCAAGTTCTTCTGGATGACGCCGATCTTCACGAAATCGCTTTCGACGAAGAGAACGCAGAGGATCCGATCGCCTGGGACATCAGCCCTGACGATGTGCGGGATTTGATCGAGGTGTTGGAAGGAAGGGCGAGCTTCACAGACGAGGACGCGGAGTGAGTTCGCCGGATCAGGTCATTCCGGAGTTTCGAATGAGCGCCTTTGCCGCCGTAAGCGGCTTGCGGCGATACCTTCGAGACCATCCTGACAGCTCAGCTGAACAAGCCGCTCAGTCGCTCCGAAGTTCCGATGCGGACTACGCAGCAGCCGATTTTGAAGGCGGCATCCGGCTACACGAGCAACTGCCGGAAACGATCGACTTCATAGATCCCCGGCTGGGCATCCGAGACGGTCTCACCGTCCTGATCAACCGACACCTCCCTATGTGGTGCAGGTTCTTCCCGTATGGCCGTCAGCGGTTGGCGATCGCCCTCACCCAGGACGAACTTCAGACTTTCAAGTCAGCCGGACTGTTCGAGGAAATCCCATCACCGCCGGTTGTGGAATGGTGGGATGCGCTTGCTTCAAAAATGAGGGCGCTCAGCGACGATACGCTGAACTCACAGGGCCGCGAGGGTGAGCTTTTATCACTCGACTACGAACGCAAACGCCTCGCCTCGCTCGGTGTTACAGAAGAGCCTCGTTGGACAGCAATCGAAGACAACGGGGCTGGGTACGACATCACATCCTATGATCCGACACCATACGGATTGAAAAACCGTCTGATTGAGGTGAAGACCACAAAGAGAAATCCACCCCGAATGATTTTGTCCCGCGGCGAGTGGGACGCCGCGGTCAAATACGGCGACGCCTTCTATATACATTTGTGGAGACTGCCCTCGAAGGAACTAGCCGTTCTCTCCGGCAACGATCTTAGAATCCACATACCAGACGACTGTGGCAACGGACGCTGGACGGAGATCGAGATCAAGTTCGAGACTATGCCCGCGCCTGAATGATGTCCTCAAGTCTGGTGGTGTAGCAGGGGGATAAGTTGGCTCTTCTCATCGACCACCCGGCTTCGCGAGGAATGCCTCCAGGACGAAGCGTATTTCGCCCAAAACGTCCATTCACCGCGTCCAGTGCCGTCATGAGAGCCTGAGATTTTTCAGGGTCGCGGGAGGCGAATAGATCCATCACGGGCAGCTCTCGCGGCGCGTAGAGGTCGAGCAACACGACTCCGGCCTTCGCATAGCGGAAATTCTCACGCCACAGGCCCCGAGCCGCCTTGGTAGCCGCGCCGATCAAAGCAAATGAGTCTGCGCTTGGCTCCAGCTCAAACGAGGCCTGATTGGAATATGGCGGATCGCCATTGAACTCGTTCGTTCGCATAAAGACTTGCATCGCTCCCGCCTTCAGACCGAAGCGCCGAAGCTTTTCCGAGGCACGGCCTGCATAGGAGGCAACAGCCTCACGCATCTCATCCCACTCGGTCACAGCGTGGCCAAAACTTCGTGTGCAGGCGATGCTCTTTCGGCTGGGAGGCGCTTCGCTGAACGGTATGCACGATATGCCACGCAGTTCAGCATGGGTGCGCTGGCCTGTGACTGTGAGCATCTCACGGACGAGATCGGGATCGAGTGCCACAAAGTCCGCGACTGTTCGGACCCCGATGTTGGAGAGCTTCTTCACCGAAGCTGGTCCCATTCCCCAAACCTCAGCGACCTCGACGATTGGAAAGGCAGCGGCGCGTTGCTCAGCGGTCGAAAGATCGCAAACCCCACAGCCTAAGCGATCCATCTTGGCTATTTTGTTGGCTAGTTTCGCGAGCGTCTTGGTCGGGCCGATTCCGACGCAGGTTGGAATCTTGGCTATTCGCCGGACAGCTGCACGGATCGCGATCGCCAGAGCGACGAGATCGCCGCGCAGTCCGAACAGATCGAGAAACATCTCATCGATGGAGTAAGGCTCGACGCGGGGAACCATTGCGGTCAGCACATCGAACATTCGACGGCTCATATCGCCATAGAGCACATAGTTTGAGCTCTTCCAGACGACCGACTTCAGTTCGGGGCGCTTGGCTGAAAGATGGTAAGGTTCACCCATCTTGAGGCCCAAATCCTTAGCCTCAGTGGTCCGTGCAATCACACACCCGTCGTTGTTGGATAGAACCACCACCGGCTTGCCGATTAGCTTTGGATCAAATGCCCGTTCGCAGGAGCAGTAGAAGCTATTGCCGTCGATAAGCGCGAACATTGCCTACACGCCGACGCGCACGAGCGCCGAGATGATTGCCCAGATTTCAACATCCTCGGCGACAGCCACCGGCTCGCCAGATGACGGCCTCAACCACCACGCCTCGTCTTTCAACGTCAGCGTAGCGAGAAGGACTTCGCCATGCAGAAACGCGACGCAGACTTTCCCGGCTACGGGCTCGGCGGCCGCATTCGCTATCAAAATGTCACCAGCAAAGATGCCGCGCGACTTTAGCTCATGCCCCTTGACCCGAACCGGGTACAGCCCCGGACGACCAAGATCGATCAATGCAGCCAGGTCTATGACTGGCTCCACATAATCCTGAGCCGGGCTTTGAAAGCCCGTGGTGTCGTCCCCTTGATATGATCCCATGCATAGAACATAACAGGAACGATGCGGCCGATGGTATAGGATCGTATTCCTATCCACAGGGGATCATTTGATGGTGTCCCGACTCAAATGCGGAGACGACTTAACGGAAGTCCGTAGAACATGGACAGGCCGAAACCTCCTCAACGCGTCAGATCTTGAAGATTGGGCCAGGCAACAGGGGTTTTCGGACCTTGTTCCTTCAGCTTGGCACGTCACGACCGGTTGGGCTCCAGCAGGCTTCGCAGAGCTGAATCCGTCTCCACTGACTTTGCGCACTGATCGCTATAGATCGATTGCGGTTTTCGGCGAGCTCGTGGTTCTCGTGCTCAGATCGCGAGCGCTGGTGAACGAATGTCGACGGCTCGTTCCCACGAGCGAGAAGTTCCGGTCAGTCCGTCCGCACATCAGCTTCACGCCGTACCGGGGTCAACGGTTGGACCGCGTAGCGCCCTTCTCAGGAAGGTTGCTCTTTGGACCGGAGGTGCAAGACATATCAAGGGTCATGGGCGATCCGCTGCGCGGCGGGCTCTAGGCTTCGCCCCAAGCTTCCGGCTGTGCCGGTGATCTGGGCCCTGTCGGGTCACTATCCCTATCGCGACAAGAGCTAAGGGGGTCTCCCCCTGGCGCGACGCCAGCCCAAGCCGAGCTGGGAGTTTGTCGGTGTCCCCAACCTTCCTTCGTGCAGGTCGGGTGATCCCCCTCCGACAAACCCGGCTGGCGTCTTTCCTCCCCCGGTCTCGCCGACGGGCACGGGTTGCGGCGCAACCCAAACTCAAGGAGGCAGACATGAAGCGCGACTACGAAATTACCCGCTCGAATTGGAACGGCATCGAAATCGAAATCCGGTGGAACAGAAATTATCTTGTCTATGACGACCAGACCCACATGGCTCACTTGGAAGTCTTAAGCGTGAAGCCGGATCGGGCTCCGCTTCCGATCACCGAGACCGGCTACAAATCCCACTTCACCCATGTCTCGACAGTCGAAGGTTACGATAGCCCAGAGGCTTTCGTCGAAGCATGGCTCGATCATGCCTCTTACGCACCGGCATGGCGGGAAGCCCAGTCGGCAAAGGCCCAACTGTCTCTGTTCTAATCGGTCAGAACGGTAGGTCGTCGGCCCCTTCGACATAGTCGTGGTCGGAGGGAGGCTCATATGAAACCCGCTCGTAAATGAGCTCGTCGAAGAAGAGCTCAATCTGATGCGCGAGCGGCTTTGCTTCGACCAGGCCATCGGGGTGACGGTCGGCGATCGTGAGCGCGAGCGCTCGCCATGTCGCATCTGTCAGCACAAGTGTCACAGCGACTGGACCCCCGTGAGCATAACGCTGGGACCAGTCGAGGCGAAGGGCAGCGAGATTCTTCGACATGGCGGCTCTCCAGCAACGGCTAGACACCTGCCTAGGGAAGCGCGGGCCATTGGCTGGGAAGAACCGGAGCGAAAGCCCCGACCCCAGCTAAGGCTCGAAGCGACGGCGCAGCTCGTCGCGGATCAGGACCAGAAGCGCATTCGCCTCGATCGTTTCGGATTGTGGCTCAGCATCCACCGAGAGACGCTCAGTCGCGAGGCGGAAGAGTGCAGAGAGTTGGGCGTTTGATTTTTTGGCGAGTTCGCCGCGTGTAACTTTGAACATGATGTCCTCCTTTGCCCGCCGCCCACCATGGGCCGCGTTGGAGGGCTCGAAGCCGCAGCAAAGCTCTCGCATCCCTTGGGATCGCAACGAATGTGGAGAAGGCCGCCCGCGCCTTGCGAAAGAGAAATTTGAGAAGGGTACAGTCTGGAAACGTGGTTCTTGTGGGCGGCGGCGGAGGCATCATGCTCGACGCGCCGAAATCCCGATCTAACGTCCTAGCTCAAGCCCGCGCCCGTGGTCGCGGCTCTGCCCCGTCCGTGCCATTTCCCGAAACTCGAAGGAGTTCTTGTAGAGCTTCAGAACCTGTGCCGCGTGCTGCGTTCGCTTTTCGGCGATCACGGCCTGAAGGGCGCGACGCTCGGCAAGCTGGCTGATCCTCAGCTCGTCTCTCTGCTTCCTGTCACGCTCTACGCCGAGAAAAGCTTCGCGCTCATTCTCGCGCCGCTGCTTCCAGTAGCGGCCCGTCAGAACGTCCCACGCGCCTTTGACACCGTGCCGGATTTTGGAAGCTCTCTCTGCCTGTTCGGCTCTCAGTCGCTTCGCCTGTCCGTCCTGCATACGCTGACGCTCAACGCTGTGCTGCGCCTGCATCTCTGACTTCCGGTCGAGAAGCGGCTTCATCGCGTTCGAGGCGATCCGCTTGGCTTCGGCGATATGTGATCTCATTCGAGCCGCCATGTCAGACCCCAGCCCGGCGAGACGTTCGCTAACGCTTGGCAAACTGGCTGCATCGCCAAGCCGCGTCGCGACCTCTTTCGTTCTCATGCCTGTGAGGCGAGACACTGCGAAGATGTCGCCGTTCAGCGTCACGACGACATGGCTTCGACGATCACCGCGAGCCAGAAACAACCCGCGCTCTTCGAGAGCGCGGCTGAAGGCAGCGCGGTTGTCAGACCTCGCCCACGCTTCCTGGGCCAGCCCCTTGAGCTGTTTGGCGTCCAACCCAGCGCGGTTGGCTTGTTGCCATTCTGTCAGCGTGAAGTTTCGCGGATCGCGCTGCTCGCGGCTCTCAAAACCTTTCGGCAGCTCCCAGCCATTCTCAATGAAGAGCTGCTTCGCCACATCACGCAGCTTGCTCTTGAAGAACGGAAGCGGTTTTGCGCTCATCGTCTGAGCGTCGATGCGCGACCAGACCGCGTGACAATGACGACGGCCTTCCTTCTCATGGAAAACCACGACGCGTGGCTGATCGATGAGCCCCATCTTCTCTTCAATCAGCCGGAGAGCTCGCTCGAAAACTTCGACCCCGGCACTTTCAGACGCCGGGGGATTGAGTGAGACAGAGAAGAGATATTGCTGGCAGCGTGTGCCCTTCGATAGCGCGTGTGCCTCCTTCATCGCGCCAAGCACCGTCTCCGACACAAACCCCGAAACCTCATGCACCTCGACGTGCTCATTCTGATCTTCCCGAAGGAGGTGCAGGCCGAGCTGTTTGCCGCCGCTGCGCTGTGACGCTTTCAGAATCATGACGGCTCCAGATTGAGAGCGTCCAGCAGGAGCTTCCGCATTTCGGCGATGTCAGACGCCGCTTCAGTCAGAAGACGCTCCGTTTCAGGCGTGAAAGGCAGACTGCCCGAGTTCGCAGCCCTCGCGAGCTGGTTCATGTTGTTGGCTAACCGGGATTGTCCGAGCAGGGCCAGAAGCTGGCTCAAAGCCTGATGGTCTTTGACCGGGTGCTTGCCCCGAGATTTTGGGGGCGGATTGTCGGGATCGAAAAGCCGCCAGCGGATATAGGCCGCAAGCGACATACCCGCCGCCTCCCGGTCGAGGCGCATTTTCTCCTCGAAGGTCATTCGGAGGGAAACAGGATGGCCGGAGCGGGCAGCAGCGACGGGAGCCTCATCGGCTACCCGGCCTCCAGACGCATTATTGAAACTGCCCGATACCGGATCAGGCTTTTTTCGCTTCACCATTGGCCCGTGCCCCGTACATCTGGCGGCCCCTAACGGGACGCTCACAGGTGTTCTCGGAGACAGAGATTGGCTTGGCGGGAGAAACCTGGCCGAGGGACGTATCCCTCAGGATCAAGTTCCAATCAGCGAGCTGAGAGAATAAGTCGTTCGACTCCTCCCCCTCAGGGTGCGCCACTTCTTCCAAACAATTCGACTTCAAACGCGTCGCCGATTTAGGCGGGCCGTTCGCCGCCTCGCTATCCGTCGCAGCGTATCGCGAGGGCTTGTGCGCGCGCCTTAAAACTGTTTCGACAGCGATACGAAGGTGCGCCAGCCCTTGTCGGGTTTGTTGTAGGGCGCGCGGGACAAGGGTTTGGCGATTTCGATACGGAGGGTGGTCTTGCGGTCGAAGGTGATCCGCGAGCCGAAGCCGGCTGAGGACAGCTGTTCGGACCAATCCCGGCCGGGCGTCTTGTTCCAGACCTTGGCGGTGTCGAAGAAGGCGAAGGCCTGGGCGAAGGAGATCAGGTCGCCCTTTGGGTCATAGCCGACCCGAGCCTCGATCATGCCGGCGACGGCCTTGTCGCCGCTGGTCTCGCCATAGTCATACGCCCGGCCATAGGTGGGACCGCCCACGAAGAACTCTTCGGAACTGAGCAGGGCATCGTCCGTCCACTGTCCCGCAGCCTCTACATAGACGCCGACGTATTTGCTCAGGTCCCGGTAGGCGCTGACCTGCGCGTTGATCTTCACGAATTCGCCGGTCGCGTCATAGCGGGTGTTCAGAGGCGACCGTTGGGTCGTGGCCCCGAAAGCGTCGAGCCCCTTGGACAATTGCACCGAGCCGGCGACCCAGCCTGGGCTATAGCGACGTTGCGCCGCCACCGAGACGCGCGCCACGGTCAAGGTCTCGTCGGAGCGGCCGGTCGCAGCGTAGTTTTGTTCGACGCGGCGCACATCCAGGCCGGCGTTCAGCCAGAGGTTCTTGTCTCGCGACCGGATGAGGGGATGCGAAAGGGTGACGGAGGCCATGCGGCTGCTGCCGCCGATCCAGCCCGAGGCATTCTGGATCGGCGCGTCCGTCTCATAACCCGAGACGCCGAAACGAAGGCGGCCTCCACCCGGCGCAACGACGGCGTAGGACGCATCAATATAGGTCAGTTCATTGGGGCGTTCCGGAACAGTCAGGACGCCCAGCGTCATCTGATCGCCCGGCGTGAAGGTCGAGTTGCGGGCGCCGGACAAGTAGACCTGCCACGGGCCTTGGTTTTCGGAACCGCGATTGTCGACATAGGCGCCGGCGCTGCCCGAGGTCATTTGCGTCTCGACCACAAGCCGGTGTTGCGCCGGGTCGCCGATGACGGGTTCGATGCGACTGGTCAGCTTGATCCCCGGAACGTCGGACGCTAGCGACAGACGGCGATCCAGTTCGCCGATGGTCAGGGGGCGTTGGTTCACCAACGGCTTCAGGATCGGTTCGACCGCCCGGGCGCCCTCACCGGTCAGTTGCAGTTCCGATATATAGCCCTCGAACACCACGATGCGGGCGGCGCCGATCGTCGGATCGGTCTCGGCGACCACGGCGCGGGTCAGAAAATAGCCGTCGTTGCGATAGCGGGCCGTAATCGCATTCGCGGATTGCACCAAATCATCGACCGAGACGCGGCGCGCCAGTTGCTGGTCATAGGTGTCGGCCAGATCGGACAGGGGGTAGGCGCTGACGCCCTGGATCAACATGCTGGTCAGGACAAGACAACCGGCGCAGCCGCCGTCTGCTGAGGCGCTCGGCTCCGCATCGGCGCGAACTTGGCCCGCCGCCGCCACGGTCAGCACCGCGACCATACCGAAGAGGATCGCCGCCGTCCTTAACCATGCAGTATTGAAAATGTGGCGCACGCGGTTCTCCAACTAGAGAACGTCATCTACGCAATGGGGCTGAAAATCCTGTTAATATAGCGAGTTAAGAGCTTGGCAGGCATCGACTGATATCACGGCGGTCAAGATATCATGTCAGGATTCTGTGATGGCTCATCGGTACGCGGTCTTCTTCGCCGTCCTCTTCTTCTTCGTGCGTTACCCCACTCAGGCGCTTGCTGATGAATGGCGGGTCCGAGAAGTCTCTGGCGTTGTTCGCGTTGCCATACCCGCGCGTCCCGTCGCGAACGGCTCGGTCGGGCTGGTATTACCGACGGGAACCAGCGTCACCACGGGCGGAAACGGCCGTGCGCTGATCACGAACGGGCAGCAACGTGTCGTGGTAGGACCGAACAGTCGCACCACCCTCGCGCCGGAAGCTGGAGGCATGACGCGGGTCTTGCAGGATCTGGGCTCGGCCCTGTTCCAGGTCGACCGGCAACGCCAACCCCACTTCCGCGTGGAGACGCCGCTGTTGGCCGCCGTCGTCAAGGGGACGACGTTTACAGTGACTGTCGATCCCATGGGCGACCGTGTGCATGTGGCCGAAGGTCTTGTAGAAGTGCGCTCCAACAGCGGCAATGCGGTCAGCGACGTCGCAGCGGGCGCGACCGCCCTGGTTCCCCGCCAACAACCGACCAGTGTCGAGGTTTCCGCGCCGGCTGCAGCCGTTCCCTCCGAAACAGCGCCGGTGGCGGCGCCGAGCCTCGATTATGAGACCCTGACCGACGGCTTGGTCCAGAACCCGCCAGCGACTACGCCCGCAGCGACCTCGACAACCGCCGCGACGGCCGTCACGCCGACCCCGTCTGCATCGCCTGCAAGCAGCGGTGCAGGCACATCCACAACGACTACCGCGACATCTAACGCACCCGGTGCAAGCGGATCGACGCCGCCATCCAACGGAAGCGCTATTGGAACGCCAGGCACGGTCGGAGCGCCCGGCGGCGGCAACGGCGCAGCGGTCGGTGCGGGCAACCCCAGCAACGGCAACCCTGGCTCCGGCAATCCGGGCAACGGCAATCCCGGTTCGGGCAACCCTGGCGCCGGTGGTCCCGGCAACGGCAACCCTGGCTCAGGCAACCCTGGAAGCGGCAACCCCGGTTCGGGCAATCCCGGCAACGGCAACCCCGGCTCCGGTGATCCCGGCAAGGGCGAACCCGGTTCGGGCAACCCTGGAAACGGCAACCCCGGCTCCGGTAATCCGGGCAACGGCAATCCCGGTTCGGGCAACCCTGGAAACGGCAACCCCGGCTCCGGTAATCCGGGCAAGGGCGAACCTGGTTCGGGCAACCCTGGAAACGGCAACCCCGGCTCCGGTAATCCGGGCAAGGGCGAACCTGGTTCGGGCAACCCTGGAAACGGCAACCCCGGCTCCGGTAATCCGGGCAATGGCAATCCCGGTTCGGGCAACCCAGGAAACGGCAATCCCGGCTCGAGCGATCCGGGCAAGGGCGAACCTGGTTCGGGCAACCCTGGAAACGGCAACCCTGGCTCCGGCAATCCGGGCAACGGCAATCCCGGTTCGGGCAACCCTGGCGCCGGTGGTCCCGGCAACGGCAACCCTGGCTCAGGCAACCCTGGAAGCGGCAACCCCGGTTCGGGCAATCCCGGCAACGGCAACCCCGGCTCCGGTGATCCCGGCAAGGGCGAACCCGGTTCGGGCAACCCTGGAAACGGCAACCCCGGCTCCGGTAATCCGGGCAACGGCAATCCCGGTTCGGGCAACCCTGGAAACGGCAACCCCGGCTCCGGTAATCCGGGCAAGGGCGAACCTGGTTCGGGCAACCCTGGAAACGGCAACCCCGGCTCCGGTAATCCGGGCAAGGGCGAACCTGGTTCGGGCAACCCTGGAAACGGCAACCCCGGCTCCGGTAATCCGGGCAATGGCAATCCCGGTTCGGGCAACCCTGGAAACGGCAACCCCGGCTCCGGTAATCCGGGCAAGGGCGAACCTGGTTCGGGCAACCCTGGAAACGGCAACCCCGGCTCCGGTAATCCGGGCAATGGCAATCCCGGTTCGGGCAACCCAGGAAACGGCAATCCCGGCTCGAGCGATCCGGGCAAGGGCGAACCTGGTTCGGGCAACCCTGGAAACGGCAACCCTGGCGCCGGTAATCCGGGCAACGGCAATCCCGGTTCGGGCAACCCAGGAAACGGCAATCCCGGCTCCGGTAATCCGGGCAATGGCAATCCCGGTTCGGGCAACCCAGGAAACGGCAATCCCGGCTCGGGCGATCCGGGCAAGGGCGAACCTGGTTCGGGCAACCCTGGAAACGGCAACCCTGGCGCCGGTAACCCGGGCAACGGCAACCCCGAAAAGCCCGGTGTTCCGAGCGTCCCCGGTGTTCCGAGCGTCCCTGGTGTTCCGAGCGTCCCTGGTGTTCCGAGCGTCCCTGGTGTTCCGAGCGTCCCTGGTGTTCCGAGCGTCCCTGGTGTTCCGAGCGTCCCCGGTGTTCCGAGCGTCCCCGGCGTTCCGAGCGTCCCCGGCGTTCCGAGCGTCCCCGGTGTTCCGAGCGTCCCTGGTGTTCCGAGCGTCCCCGGTGTTCCGAGCGTCCCCGGCGTTCCGAGCGTCCCTGGTGTTCCGAGCCTCCCCGGTGTTCCGAGCGTCCCCGGTGTTCCCAGCATCCCTGGTGTTCCCAGCATCCCTGGTGTTCCCAGTGTCCCGGGAGTTCCCAGCGTGCCCGGCATTCCCAGCGTCCCTGGTGTTCCCAGCTTCCCCGGCATGCCGGGTAACGGCAATCCCGGCTCCGGTGATCCGGGCAAGGGTGGTCCAGGGCCTCAGAAGCCGTGACCATGCGTGCTGATCTTGCTCGGCGTCGGCGTCCGCTGGCTGCGGTCATCTGGTGCGGATTGATCCTGCTGGCGACGGCGATGGGCATGCTGGCTAACGCTTATCGGCCCATCGACGACGTCGTCGCCTCTGCGCGGTTCTCGATCCTGCCGAGGACCGCCAGCCAGACGCTGACGGTCGTGGAGATCGACTCCAGGAGCCTGACCGCCGCCAAAGCCTGGCCCTGGGATCGGCGGCGATATGCTCAAGCGATCGACAATCTGATAGCGGCAGGGGCGACCCTGGTGGCTGTCGACGTCGATTTCAGCGCGCCGTCGAATCCGGCCTCGGATCAGGCGCTGGCGGCTGCGGTGTCGCGTCACCCTGGTGAGGTGGCTCTGGCGACGTTCGAGCAGATGGAGTCGTACGGCGCCGGTGAGACGCGTAGATCAGGCAATCGTCCGATCGGGCCTTTGCTGAACGACGCTCTGCTCGCCTCGGTCAATGTGCCGGTCGATGCAGATGGACGCGTACGCCACTATGCATACGGCGCTTCGGACGAGGCGCCGCCATCGGTGGCGGCCCTGCTGGCCGACGCTCCGGTACGTCAGGGCGCCTTCACCGTCGATTTTGGGATCAAACAGAAGTCGATCCCGCATCTCAGTTTCGAGGACGTCTATCGCGGCCGCTTCGACCCTTCGCTCGTGCGGGGGAAAAAGATCCTGCTGGGGGCGACGGCGCTGGAGCTGGGCGACGAGTTCGCCACGCCCGTCGGGCTCTTGCCCGGCGTCATCATTCACGCCCTCGCCTATGAAAGCATCGCTGACGGACGGGCCTTGATGAGCCTCAGCCCGCTGGCCCTGCTGAGCCTTTGCGCCGTCCTTATCGCCGCGCTCCAGCCTGCCAGAATCGGGGGAACGGCGCTGCGGCGGCTGGTTATGCGCCATGTCGCGATCGCCGCCCTGATCATTGTCCTGCCGGTGCTGCTCCAGGCCTGGGCGCCAATCAGCATCGACATCGCCGCCCTTCTCGGGACGCAGATTCTGATGGCGATCTGGGCGACGCGGGTAGAACTCTCCCGTCAGGCCCAGGCCATCATCCAGGCGCGTGAGGCGAGCCTGCTTCATCTGGCCATGCACGAGCCAGAGACGGGTCTTCCCAATCGCCGCGCCCTGTTGACGGACATCGACGAGACGATCGCCAAAGCTGAACTCAGTGTCGCTGTGTTCGCCGTCGGCGTGGATCGTCATGCGGAGATGCGAGGGGTCGTCGGTTACGACGTCGCCAACACGCTGATGGTCCAGCTTGCCGCGCGTCTGGCCGAGCTCGCCGAGGTCGACTTGGTTGCGCAGATTTCGTCGTCGGTGCTCGCCTTTGCGCGCGCCGACCTGTCCGCCGATCAACAAGGCGACCTGGCCCGATCGCTTCGCGCCGTGGAGACGACCTTCGTCGTCGAGGGCCAGCCGCTGGATCTGTTCGTTCGCATCGGCAGCGCGTCTCAAGAGCCCGGCTCGGCCAGCGGCGACGCCCTGATCGAGCGGGCGACGACGGCCCTCAATCAGGCCGATCTCTCGGAAGATCGTACGGTGCTTTATGACGAGGCGACCTTCGTCGATCCCGACAACAACCTCGCCCTGATGTCCGAGCTTCGCGACGCCCTGCGCGATAATGACGTCAGTCTGCACTATCAGCCCAAGCGCAAGACGTCGGACGGCACGACGGCGTCCGTCGAGGCGCTCTGCCGCTGGCATCATCCGGTACGCGGCCGGATCGGGCCTGACCTGTTCATCCCCATCGCCGAACAGACGGGCCAGATCCGGGCGCTGACGGAGTGGAGCATCGTCAAGGCGATCGAGGATCAGGCCGCAATGCGGGCCAGGGGCGTTCATATAGCGATCGCCCTGAACGTCTCGGGACGTCTCCTCGTAGACCAGGCGTTTCGGACGCGCGCGCTTCAGCTGATCGAGGGCTGCGACGCCGATCTGATCTTCGAAATCACCGAAACCGCCGTCATCGAGAACCCGAAGATCGCGGCCCAGGCGATCGCGGCCTATCGGGCGGCCGGGGTGAGGATTTCGATCGACGACTACGGAGCAGGTCTGTCTTCGCTCAGCTATCTGAAGATGCTGAACGCCGACGAGTTGAAGATCGACCGATCCCTGATCCTGGATGTGGTCGAGAGCGCGCGCGATCGCCTGATCATCAAGTCAACGGTCGATCTGGCGCATGGGCTGGGGATGACCGTCGTCGCCGAAGGCGTCGAAACCGCGGAAGTCTTCGACACCCTAGCCGCCTTGGAATGCGATGCGATCCAGGGCTATTGGGTCTCAAGGCCGCTGCCGTTCGACGATCTGATCACTTTCTTCGCAACATCTGGTGTGGGGGAAAGGCAGCTGCTGGTCGGGTAACGAGGTTGCCGATCAGCGACGAACCGTAGCTCGTAGCGGCCACACGAACGCTTAACCGCGTCCAATTTACAATCTATGCGAGCAATCGTGAGGTTGACATGCGGACGTTCGGACCCATTACCTCTCCAAGGCGACGCGGGCGCGAGGGCGTGGCGGCGGTGGAGTTTGCGTTGGTGGGGCCGATCCTGGTCCTGCTGCTGATCGGCATCGTCGTCTATGGCGGCTGGTTCTTGATGGCGCAGTCGGTTCAGGCCCTAGCGTCCGAGGGCGCGAGGGCGGCCATCGGGGGACTGGATGCGGCGGAGCGCGACGGCTTGGCCCGGCGCGAGGTGAACCACGCCGTTCAGGGCGTGGCCCTGAAGCCGGAACACACGACCATCGAGGTGACCGAGGATTCAGGACGTTTGCGGGTGGTCGTGGTCTATGACGCCAGCGACAGCCTGGTCATGGCGCTGGGTGGGATGTTGCCCCGTCCGCCCTCCGTTATTCGGCGTTCTGCGGTCATCCATGTAGGCGACCATTCATGACCGCCCGCCTGCCTCGTCTGCTGGTCCAGTTCAGCGCTGATCGTCGTGGGGCGGTGGCGGTGATCGCGGCGGTCGCGGGCGGTCTGTTGTGTCTGTTCACGGCGGCGGTGATCGACCTGGGGGTTCTGGTTCTGCATACGCGTCGCGTCCAGGGCGCAGCCGATCTGGCGGCGCTGTCGGCGGTGCGAAATCTGGCGCAGGGAGAAGGTGCGGTCGCTCGCGCGGCCCTGGCGACGGTCGAAGCCAATGTCGCGCCCGACGTCTCGGTCACGGTGGCGACGGCCTTGGGGATCTATTCGCCCGATCCGACCAAGGTGCGCAACGACCGGTTCGCGCCGGGTGGGGCGACGCCGAACGCCGCGCGGGTCGAGGTCGCCAGCCGCGCGCCGATGTTCTTCACCCATCTCTTGCTGGGGCGCGATCTGGTGCGCGTCACACGCCGCGCCACGGCGACGATCGGGGGAGAGACGCCGAAGGCCATGATCGCCATCGGCTCGCGGCTGGCGCGGCTGGACGACGGCGTGGCCAACCAACTGATCGGCGGGCTGACCGGGTCCAAGGTGTCGCTCAGCGTTATGGACTATCGTCGCCTGATCGATCTGGACGTCAATCTACTGGAGTTCACTGACGCCCTGGCGACCGATCTGGGCGTCGAGGTCGGCGACTACGACCAGCTCTTGGCGACCCAGGTCGACGCCGGCCGCGCGTTGAGAGTGCTGGAGCGGGTGGCGGGCGGCCAGGACGGCGGGGCGTTGGGCCAGTTGGCGTCGGCCTCGGTCGGGACAAAGGTCAGCCTGGGCGAGTTGATGGGACTTCAGACGCGCTCGCCAGACGGAATCCGCGAGGGGCTGGACGCCTCGGTGTCAGCCATGGATCTGGTGATGGCCATGCTGGAAGTCGGGGGCGGGGATCGGCAGATCGCGCTGAACCTTGGCGTACCGGCGGGCTTGGCCGATCTGAAGACCAGCCTGGCGATCGGCGAACGGCCTAATCGCTCGCCCTGGCTGACGGTGACGGCCGACGGCCAGCCGATCATCCGCACAGCCCAGGCCCGGCTCTTTGTGCGGGCCAGGACGGCGCAATCCCTGTCTGGTCTGGCGCGGGTTGAGCTGCCGATTCTGATCGAACTGGCGGCGTCCGAGGCGCGGTTGAAGTCGCTGTCCTGCGATCCGGCGCACGCGGTGGAGGTCGATGTGCGGCCGGGCCTGGCGCGCGCATCGATCGGGGTGGTGGAAGAGACCAGGCTGAGCGATTTCAAGACCCCGCTGTCGCCGCAGCGCGCAACCCTGCTGTCGGTTGCGGGTCTGGTCAGCATTACCGGCAAGGCGAATGTCGAGGCGGCGGATGCGGGGTTCAGGCCGCTGAGGTTCGACGCGGGCGACATCGACAATCAGCGCGTCAAGACCATGGCCTCACGCGGCTTCGCCAGCGGCGCGGTCGCCAGCCTGCTGGCGCGGCTGGACGTGGATGTGAACGTGGTCGGCCTGGGCCTTGGCTTCGGAGATCTGACCAAGGCGTTAGGTCAGCTGCTGGAGCCGCTGGGGCCAGTGCTGGACGGAGCGCTCAATCCCGTGCTGGACCTTTTGGGCCTGAAGCTGGGCGAGGCCGATGTGACGGTGCACGGCCTGTCCTGCCCGGATCCGGGGCGCACGACGCCGCGTCTGGTCGGCTGACGGCCTTTGCCGGATCAGACGCGGGCGGGACGCAGGCCTTCGGCCGAGGCCTGCTGCATGGCCGGACGCTTTTGACCGCCCGAGGCGATGATGCGGTCGATGCGGGCCTTTTCGGCGCGGAAGGCGGTCAGGTCGGCGCCGGCCAATTCGGTGCCTTCCTGGGTGCGCACGCCGGCGGGATTGATCCGCTGACCGCCGCGCCACAGCTCATAGTGCAGGTGCGGGCCGGTCGAGGCGCCGGTCGAGCCGACATAGGCGACGATCTGGCCCTGGCTGACCCGCTGGCCGGCGCGGATGCCCGAGCCGTAGCGCGACAGGTGGCCGTAGCCGCTTTCCAGGCCGTTGTTGTGGCGGATGCGCAGCCAGTTGCCATAGCCGCCCCAGCGGCGCGCCTCGACCACGACGCCATCGGCGGGGGCCACGACCGGCGTGCCGGTTCCGGCGGCGAAGTCGATGCCCTGGTGCATCTTCTTGTAGCCCGAGATCGGGTGGGTGCGGAAACCGAAGCCCGAGGATACGCGGCGGAAGTTCTGCAGCGGCGTGCGCATCATGGCGGAGCGCAGGTTCTTGCCGTTAGAGTCGAAGAACTGGGCCTCCTTCGCGCCGGCGGGCTTGAAGCGATAGAAGGTGACGCCGCGCAGTTCGGCGTACATCAGGTCGCCCACGTCCACGGTGCGGCCGGCCTCGGTCACTTCACGATCGAAGACCATGGTGAACTCGTCGGAGGCGCGAATGTCGCGCTGCATGTCGAACTTGGTGGCGAACAGACGGCTGGCGGAACGGACGATGGAGGCGGTGGCGCCCAGTTCACGCGCGCTGGCGGACAGGCTGCGCTCGACATCGCCCTTCAGGACGACGGTCTCGTGGGTGACTTTTTCTTCCAGCGAACGCAGGCGCAGGGCCCCGTCGAAGCTGCGCGATACGGTCAGTTGCGACGCCGGGCCGGTGCGCATGGTCAGGCCGATCAGGCGGGCGTCGCCGCGGCCGTTGCGCGGTTTGGCGATGGCGGTCTCGAACTTCAGTCCGGCGCGCAGATCGGCCAGGTCGAAGGCGTTGGCGACGGTGGCGGCGACGGCGCTGGCTTCTTCGGGGGCGACTCCCGTGCGGCGCACGGCCTGCTCGAAGGTTTCGCCGCGGCGAATCTGGACGTTGACGGCCTCGGGCGCGGTCATTCCGGCGGGCGCGTTCGCAGCGGCGAAGGCCTGGGCTTCCATGGCCGCCATCTGCGTCGAGGTCAGCGCGGGAACTTCTTCCGCCTGAGCGGGTTGATAGGCTCGACCGGCGAGCATCGCCACCGAGATTGCAGCTGCCGCCGTAAGCATGTGCGGCGCGAGCCGCGTCGGCTGGCGGCGTGGGTCGAACTGAGCCATCGGTCCCCGTCGTATTGCGACGCCTTCGGCGCCAAAGCTTTACTCGTTCTCGAAGATCGCGCCGTATCGCCCGTGGCGCGAAGGCGGTCCTATACCGTGCTTGTCTCATTTTGGAAAGCAGACCGTTACAAACGGTTAACGTGCGTCGGACAAACCTCGACGGTGCAGGGATCCCGACCGGTCGATTCGCCGTTATCTGGCCCAGCTTGACCGGCAGGAAGCGGGCGCCGAAAGCCGACCGTCACGCTTTGATCTTGTGCTGAAGACAAGGATGACCAAGGTGGGCGGCCCGCTGTTTCAATCACGCGATCGATCCGTTTGACCGACACACCGTCCAAGCCCGAGCCAAAGCCAAAGCCGCAGGCCAAGACCCGTCGCGTCCTGCGCGCCGTCGCCGTCGGGGTTCTGATCCTGGCGCTGCTGGTCGGCGTGGTGGCGGCCCTGATCTATCTCAATCGCCGCGCGGTGGCGCGCAACGTCCTCGTCGGCTGGCTGGACCAGCGCGGCATCCCGGCCGACGTCGAGGTGGAGCGGATCGAGATCGACGGCTTCGTCGGCCGCATCCGCATCGGCGATCCCAACAATCCGGATGTCGTGGTTGAGCGGGTAGAGGTCGATTACGCCGTCGCCCTGCCGTGGTCCAGGTCGGGCCTGGGCGTGACCCCCAGCCGCATCCGTCTGGTGCGCCCGGTCGTCCGGGCCAGCTGGAAGGGCGGAAAGTTGTCGTTCGGTTCGCTGGACCCGCTGATCAAGGAGTTCACCGGCGGACCGCCGCGCCCGGATTCGCGTCGCCCCCTGGTCATCGTCGAGGGCGGCCGCGGGCGGTTGAATACGGAATACGGGCCGGTCGACCTGCTGGCTGACGCCCGGATCGACGACGGAAAGCTGATGCGGCTGGCGGCGCGGCTGCCGAAGGCCGCGCTGAAGAGCGGCGACACGCAGGCCCAGAGCCTGTCCGGCCTTCTGGACCTGACCACGACCGGCGACCGGATGGCGATCAAGCTGTCGGCCGCCGCCGACAGCTTCGCGACACAGGCGGCCCGAGGGCAGGGGGCTGCGCTGACGCTGACCGGCGATCTGCCCTATCCGGATCTGAAGACGCGGCGCGGCGACGGCCGGGCGGTTCTGGACGCCCGCCTGACGGGCGAGCGCCTGGGAACCCCGACGCTCAGCGCCCGCAGCGCCGATGTCGCCGCCCGGTTCGACGGCGTCGTCTCCGGCTGGATCGAAACCTTCCGGCTGGACGGCGATATCACGACCGCGCTGAAGGCGGCGGCCGTCGAGGGGGCGGACCTGCGCATCGCCGATGTCGCCGCGACGGCGACGCGGGGCAAGTTGACGGTGTCGCGTGACGACGCCGTGCGCTGGCGCGTGCAGGGGCCGCTGGCCCTGACCGCCGGTTCGGGACGGACGGGTCAGACGACAATCGGCGGATTGTCGTTGACGTCGCGCGACCTAGCCTTGGGCGGCAAGGATGCGGCCTTCGAGGCGACAGGCCCTTTGAGCGCGACCTTCGACCGTTTCGGTTTCGGCGACTTGGCGCTGAAGCGCGGCCGCGCCGACCTGGATCTGGACGTGGTCAGCGACGGCGGGGTTCAGATCGCGGCGAACGGATCGCTGCGCGCGGCCGACGGGGCCTGGCCCCTGTTCGGCGCGGTCGGCCCCGACGACATCGCCGAGCTGGCTGAGATGAAACGTGCGCTGGGACGCTTCGCCCTGAACGCGCCCGCCATCCGCTTCGCCACGGGCGCGGCCGGCACGACCGTCGCCCTGACGCGTCCCGTGACCCTGACGCCCGCCAACGGCGGCGTCCTGACGGTGGCCCAAGGTCAGGGCGGCGCCTATCAGGCCGAGCCGGGGCGGCTGGGCGGCGGGGCGCTGACCCTGACCGCAACGCGCGGCAAGGGCCTGCCGGAAATGTCCGTCGCGATCCCGAACTGGCGTCTTACCGAGGGCGGGTTCGAAGCGACGCTGGACGGTCGCGCCCGACTGGATTTCGACCTGGCGCGCGGCATCGACGCCCGGACGCGCGGCGTCCTGGCCCTGAACGCCGGCCGGCTGACCTATGCGACATCGGACTGCGTCGATCTGACCGTCGAGCGGCTGGAGCTGGACGAGAACGACGTGCATCAGGTCGCCGGCAAACTGTGTCCCCAGGGCGGTCCGCTGTTGACGTCCAAGGACGGCGTCTGGCGCGTCGCGGGCGGTTTCGCCCAAGTCTCGGCCCAGGCGCCCTTCCTCGGCATGCGGTTCGCCGACGCCTCGGGCCGTGTCACCGTCGACGGAACCAAGGCGGGGATCGGCCTGACCGCCGACGTGGCCGCCGCCCGCGTCATCGACGCCCTGACGCCCGAACGGTTCGAACCCCTGTTCGCCAAGGGTCGGGCGACCCTGGCCAACGAACGCTGGAGCGGCGCTTTCGATCTGAAGGGCACGGGCGCGGCCGCCGCCTATGATCTCGGCCGCCTGACGCTGGCGCACGATGGGCGCGTTGGCGCAGGCGGCATCGTCATCACCGCCCCGAAGGTGACCTTCGCCGAGCATGGGCTTCAGCCGGCGATGCTCAGCCCGCTCGCCGCCGACTTCCTGCAGTCGCCGGTCGAGGGGGCCGTCAGCTTCGACGGCCGTTTCGACTGGACCAAGAACGCCGAACCGACCTCGAGCGGCCATCTGGTCACGCCGGGCCTGGATTTCGTCAGTCCGGTCGGGGCCGTGAAGGGGCTGCGCGGCGACATCGTCTTCAGCAGCCTGACACCCCTGATCACCGCCCCGAACCAGAAGCTGACGGCCGACAGCCTCGCCGTCGGCACGGCCGTCACGGCGCTGGATGTGACCTTCTCGGTCAATGAGGCCGGGGTGCTGATCGACGGCGCCCAGGTCGTCGCCGGCGGCGGGACCGTCTCGGTCGAGCCCTTCACCGTCCCGCTGGACGCGACCCAGCCCTACAGCGGCGTGATCGTGCTGGATCGGGTGCAGCTCGGCGATATTGTCGCCGACACCGGCTTTGACGACAAGGTTCAGCTGGACGCCGTCGTCTCGGGCCGCCTGCCCTTCATCATGGACCCCAAGCGCGGGCTCAAGATCACCGCCGGCAAGCTGGAGGCGGTCCAGCCGGGCCGCCTGTCGATCAAGCGGGACGTCCTGACCGATGTCGCCGCCAGCGGCGGGGGCGGCGAGGTGTCGGAAAACGTCGTCGAGGACCTGGCCTATCAGGCGATGGAAAATCTGTCCTTCGATCAGCTCAGCGCCGATGTGAACAGCCTGGACGGCGGCCGTCTGGCGGTCCTGTTCCACATCCGCGGTCGCCACGATCCGCCCCAGCGCCAGGAGTTGCGCCTGACGCTGCCTGAGCTGATCAGCCGCCAGTTTCTGAATCGCAAACTGCCTCTGCCGTCGAACACCCAGATCGATCTGACGCTGGACACTACCCTGAACGCCAACCAGCTGATCTCGGATCTGCTGGCCGTCAATCGCGCCCGCCAGGGTCAACAGGATGCGACGCCCGCGCCCGTCTCGCCGCCCATCCCGACGCCTGCCGATTGAACTTCACCATTCAGCGCGCGTTCATTGGACGGCGTACTATTAGAGACATCACCCTCGGCCGAACCGGAGCCCACGTCATGATCCACAAGCGCCAACTGGCCGGCCTCGGTTTCGGAGCCGTCGTCGTCGCCCTCGCGGCCTGCGCCCCGACCATCCGTCTTGAGGTCGCGCCGATCCAGATCTACGCCAAGCTGGACGCCGACGTGCGCGTTCGGCTGGACCAGGAGCTGCAGCAGCTGTTGCAGCAGAACCCCAATCTCTTCTGATTTCCCGCTTCTCTCTGAAAGGGACAGGCTGACATGACCTTCCGCAAACTCTTCGTCATCGGCGCCGCCGTCGCGGCTCTGGGCGTCGCGGGCGCCGCCCTCGCCCAGACCAGCGCCCAGAAGGCGCAGATCGACCAGGCCAAGGCCGCTGGCACAGTGGGTGAGCAGGCCGACGGTTATCTGGGCTTCCGCACCCCGACCTCGGACGCCAGCCTGCGCGCCGCGGTCGACGCCACCAACTCCGGCCGCCGCGCCGCCTATGCCCGCAGCGCCGCCGACGCGGGCACATCGGCGGATGTCGCCGGGGCACGGATGTTCGAGGCCCAGCTGCTGCCTCGCATCTCCTCGGGCCAATGGTACCGCAACGCCCAAGGCCAGTGGGTCCAGCGCTAACTACCGCATGTTTCCCACCCCTCGGGCGATATCCCGGGGGGTGTTTTTATCTGGCGATCAGTGACGGCGTCAGGCGGCGGCGCGTCGATCCATCAGCGCCGGCAGCAGCAGCCCTTCGGTGAGCGCCCTGACCACCGGCACGGCAACCGCATCGCCCATCAGCTTCAGCGCCGCGCTTTCACTCGACGGCAGGTGATAGTCGTTCGACACGCCCATCAGCCGCGCAGCCTCGCGCCCGGTCAGCCGCCGAACCCGCGCCAAGCCCCGATCGCACACCACCACATATTGACGCGACGAGCCGCCGGCCGGCGTCCTCAGGCATCCGGCCAGACCATCGAACCGGATTTCCAGACGCTGGACCTTGTGGCCGTTCTCGGTCCGCACCCGGCGATAGGCGGCGCCGACGCAACGCTGTCCAGACGCCAGGGCCGACGCGATCCGGGCGCGGTGCAGCGGCGCGGCCAGGGCCAGGATGGCGTCCGCATCATCCAGCCAGTGTACGGCGTCGTCCGGCTCCAGCATGGCCGCCAGATCCAGATTGCGCTGCGACGGCGCAGGCAGCGACCACCAGGCCCAGGCGGCCTTCACCGCCTCGGGCAGGCGCGCGTGGGCGGCGATAAGACGCGCTGAATGGAAGGGCTGGGTCGGACCGGCCGCGCGCGGCGCCTCGCCCTGAATGGCCACCACGAAAAGACGCGGCCGCGACTGGGGCAGCCAGTGGGCGGCGTCCATCTCCAGCGCACCGACCGTAAAGCCCGCCTCGACCATTGCCGTGCAGACGGCCGCGAAATCCCGCCCCACTTCGGTCCT
Organism: Brevundimonas vesicularis; assembly: GCF_900445985.1. Lineage (GTDB taxonomy): Bacteria > Pseudomonadota > Alphaproteobacteria > Caulobacterales > Caulobacteraceae > Brevundimonas > Brevundimonas vesicularis_D. Next base: position 345,467 of record NZ_UAQP01000014.1, on the reverse strand, counting down.
TGGCCCGGAAGTCAGCAGGCCGATGACGTTCTCCAGCACGATCACGCGCGGGCCGCGTCCCTCGGCCGCCAGCCCCTGCATCAGCCGCCAGAAGCCCCAGAAGGCGCCCGACCGCCCGGCCTCCAGCCCGCCGCGCGCGCCCGCCAGGCTGACGTCCTGACAGGGTGACGAAGCCCAGGCCATGTCGGGCCGTCCCGGCAGATCGTCGACGGTCAGGCTCCAGACATCGCCCTGACGAAACGGGGTATGCGGATGATTGGCCGTGAAGGCGCGCGCCTTGGCCGCGTCCATGTCGTTGGCGAAGACGGTGTCGATGCCGGCGGCGGACAGTCCCAGCCCCGCCAGGCCGCCTCCGGCGAAGAACTCCAATGCGGTGGGGCGAATCGACATGGGATCAGCATAACCCAGCCGCGCCCCTTGACCGAGGGCGGCCGGGACCTCACCTGCGCCCGAACCAAAAGGAGCCGTCATGCGCCTCATTCCGCTCGCCGCCCCGCTCGCCATCGCCGTGGCCGGCCTCTCGCTCAGCGCCTGTTACGACCGCGAGGATTCCAAGCCCAAGCCGGCGCCGCAGCCTCAGGCCGCCGTCACTCTGGGCGGCGTCGATCTGGGCCAGCCGGTGCGGGCGCTGGGGACCGAACCCTTTTGGGGCGTGGAGATCACGTCGGACGCCCTGATCTACACCCGCGTCGATCAGCCGACCCAGCGCGCGCCGAACCATGGCGCGACGGTCCAAGGCACGGTCGCGACCTTCGCCAGCTCGACCAATCTGAACAAGGCGCTGAACGTCGTGCTGATCGCCACCGAATGTTCGGACGGCATGAGCGACCGCACCTATCCGCTGACGGCCAAGGTCGAGATTGGGGACGACGAGCTGACCGGCTGCGCGGCGCCCGCGTCGATGCTGACCACCCAGCCCGCGCCCTAAAGCGTCACCACCATTCGGCGTCGCGCAGCATCCGGGCGTAGCGGCGGCTGACCGGCGCCGACAGGCCGCCGTCCAGCGTCAGGGTCGCGCGGCCGTCGCCGCGTTCGACGGCGCGCACCGCCTCGCGCGCCACCCACCAGCTGCGGTGCGTCTGGGCGCCCTCCAGCCCCTCCAGCTCCTCCACCGCGTCCGACAGCCGCATCAGGATCAGGTCCGATCCCCGGTCGGTATGGATGCGCAGATAGTGGTCCTCGGCCTGCACCGCCCGGATCGTCGCGCCTTTCAGCTTGATGGGCAAACGGTCCAGAAACCGAACCGGGCGGGCCGCTGTCTCAGGCGCCGCCGCATGGGTCTGGACCGGCACGGCCCGCCCCAAAAAGACGTTCAACGTCGTCACCGCCGCCGTAATGACCAACACAGGCACGATCAGCTGCGGCAGCACCGCCAGCGGATAGAGCCTCTGGGCGAAGAACAGGCCCGTCGCCGCCCAAACGATGACGCACAGCGGCCCGGTGATCACGACAACCATGACCGCGATGCTCAGCCATGGCCGCTCATCCGAATCCACAAACCGGCTGACAAGCATGCCGCACAGATGCCCCCACAGCCCGCCCAGCACCATGACCAGCACCCAATAGACGAGACGCAGGGGCAAGGATGCGCCCGCGCTGCCGAAGGCGCCGGTGACCGCCAGAAACACGCCCCCGAGCGCGGCCACAATGAGCCCGCGCACAAAGGTGCGGCGGCGGTCGGCGGCAGGGGGCGTCATGGCAGCTTTCGGCATCTGTAGGTCGGGCCTTGAGACCATGATTTTCGGCCGGGCGAAAGCCGGGCGCGCGCCGGCACTGGCGTCAACGATCAGCCTTGGCGCGACGACATCCCGACCACGGCCCTGAACCCGGCCGCCGCGAACCGGACCATATAGTCGCCCGCCGTCTCCAGATCGCCCGATCGCGCCCGCCCGTTCGACAGCCGGTCCAGACGTCCCGTCTCGCCCAACGTCAGGGTCAGGGCGCCCGACAGATTGTGATAGCCCCAGTACAGGTCGACCTCGCTGGCGCCCGGCAGCACCTTGGCGATCAGTTCGATCAGCCGGTGGATGGCCGGGTCGAAATAGCGCGCCATGGTCTCGCCGCCGAAGCTGGGGTTGGCGTTGGTCTGGGCCACCAGGGCGGAATAGTGCTTCCAGCCCGGTCCGCCCTTCAACGACCATTCGAACGGCGGCCGCAGGAAGGCTTCCAGCAAGCCTTCCAGCGTCATGTCGTCGCCGGCCGTCTCGGCATAGCGGTCGATGGCGGCGACACGGTCGTCGTTCCAGACTTCGGCCCGGCGCAGGAAGACGGCGTCGAACAGCTCGCGCTTGGCCCCAAAATAGTAGTGGACCAGGGCCGTGTCGACGCCCGCCTCGCGCGCCACCTCGCGGATGGTGACGCCGTAGAAGCCGTGTTTGGAAAACAGGTCCTCCGCCGCATCCAGGATCAGATCGCGCGTCTCGCCCGCCGCCTTGGCCTCGGCCTTGGGCGGGCGGCCGCGCCGCGCCGGTGCAGCGCCTGCCGCCTTGCGACGCGCGGCGGCGACGGGGCGGGGAAGGGGGGCGGCGGCGTCCGGCTTGCTCATCCGGCAAGGCTAGGCGCACGACCGCGACGGTGCAACGGCGCCACGGTTGACGATCCAAGTGACGCTGCGTCAGTCCAGTGTTTGACAGACGGCCGAAACCGGGTAGGTTCCGTGAAAATCATTGAACGCTGAATAAAAGCGTCCATCGGGCTGGAAACGACAAAGGGGTCTAGGATCATGAACCGTCATGTGAAGTGCGCGCTGCTGGCCGGCGCGGCGTGGGGCGTGCTTGCGGGGGCCACTGTCGCCCAGGACGCGGAGGCGGCCGCTCAGGCCGCGAACGTCGACCAGAGCGCGGCGACCGTCGACGACATCGTCGTCACCGCGCGCCGCCGCGCGGAAAGCCTGCAGGACGTGCCGGTCGCCGTGACCGCCGTCACCGGCGAACAGCTTGAGGCGCGCGGCGCCCTGGACATCACCGAACTGGCGCGCTCGACGCCGAGCCTGACGCTGAACGCCGCGCGGGGCTCGAACTCGACCCTGATCTCCTTCATTCGCGGCGTGGGCCAACAGGATCCGTTGTGGGGCTTCGATCCCGGTGTCGGCCTGTATATCGACGACGTCTATGTGGCCCGTCCCCAGGCCGCCGTTCTGGACATCTTCGACGTGGAGCGGGTCGAGGTGCTGCGCGGTCCGCAAGGCACGCTTTACGGCCGCAACACCATCGGCGGCGCCATCAAATACGTCACCAGCCGCATCGATGCCGACGAGCCCGAGGGACGCCTGCGCGCCTCGTACGGCAGCTATAACCAGCGCGACGTGATCGCCAGCGCCCAGCTGCCGTTCAGCGACGAGTTCAAGGTCTCGGCCGCCCTGGCCCGCTATCTGCGCGACGGCTACGGCAAGAACCTGAACACAGGCAATGAACACTACAACAAGGACGTCACCGCCTTCCGCGCCAGCGCGGAATGGAGCCCGACCGACAGTCTGTTCTTCCGTTTGGCCGGTGATCTGGTGAACGACGATTCCAACGCGCGCCACGGTCACCGCGAAGTCGCTCCGTCGCCCGCCGACGTCTATGACACCAACGCCGGCGCCGGCGACAAGAACCGCGTTCAGACGCGCGGCGTGTCGCTGACCGGCGAATGGGAGATGAGCGACATGTTAACCTTCAAGTCGATCACCGCCTATCGTGAAGGCCTAACGCGCGGCAACATCGACTTCGACAACCTGCCTCAGCCCATCCTCGACATCCCGGCCGCCTATGACGACGACCAGTTCAGCCAGGAATTCCAGGTTCTGGTCAGCGCGGGCCGCCTGAACGGCGTCGCCGGCGTCTTCTACATGGACGCCAACGCCTCGGGCGCGTTCGACACCGTCGTGGGTCTGGCCAATCTGACGACCCTGACTTCGGGTTCGGTGGCGACCAAGAGCTATGCCGCCTTCGCCGACTTCTCCTATGATGTCACCGACGCCCTGTCGGTCTCGGTCGGCGGACGCTTCACCAAGGATGAGAAGGAAGGCACCGTCTTCCGTCAGCGTTACTTGGGTATCCGCAGCCCCTATTTCGGCAATGCGACCGCCGTGCCGTTCTTGGGCGAGGCTCCCCGCACCAACTACACCCGCACGCGCGAGTTCGAGAAGTTCACGCCGCGCGTCTCGGTCAACTACAAGTTCGGCCCGGATCTGACGGCCTACGCTTCGTGGGGCGAGGGCTTCAAGTCGGGCGGTTTCGACATGCGTGGCGATGCGGTCCTGTATCCCGCCACCGTCAACGGCTATGCGCCGGAAACGGTCGAGACCTACGAAGTCGGCCTGAAGGGGTCGCTGCTGGATCGTCGCCTGACCTTCGCCACCGCGATCTTCGATTCCAGCTACGAGAACCAGCAGATCACGACCCAGTATCCAGCCGGCGCGACGATCGCCTCGGTGGTGGACAATGTCGGCTCGTCCTCGATCCGCGGTTGGGAGTTCGAAGGCCGCGTGCGCGCTACCGACGCCCTGACCTTCAACGCCTCGCTAAGCTACATCGACGCCAAGTTCGACCAGTTCCTGGCCTACATTCCGACCGGCCCGCTGAACACGACCTGCCCCACAGCGGTCGGCTGCTTCGTCGATGTGTCGTCGCAGCGCGACTTCCAGAACACGCCGGAATGGACCGGATCGATCTCGGCCAACTACAACTGGGTCATGGAGAACGGCTCGTCGATCGCCTTCATCCCGTCGGTCGCCTATCGCGGCGCCTACCAGCAGTTTGAAACGCCCGCGCCGCTGCTCGATCAGGACGCCTACTGGATGTATGACGCCAGCATCGTCTGGACCTCGTCAGACGATCGCCTGACCTTCGGCGTCCACGGCAAGAACCTGGGCGATGAACGCTATCGCGTCGGCGGCTACACCTTCCCCGGTGCCCTGACTGGCGACTCGATCATCGGCTTCTACGGCCCGCCGCGCACCGTCACGGCGACCCTGGGTCTGAAGTTCTGATCCACATCCATAACGCCTGACGACGAGGGGCGGCGGTCTCCGGGCCGCCGCCCTTTTTCGCTTCATGGGGCCTATTTTGCACAGGCCGGACTTGCGGATAGGCTCGCCGCAACGAACAACAAGACGCCGAGGGGAAACGCCGATGACGACGGAGACGCTGACGGTCCAGGAGGCGCGGCCCGAGCGGCCTGAGCGGCCCGGCTACCGCTACTATGTGCTGGCGGTCCTGATCCTGATCTACATGCTGAACTTCCTGGATCGCCAGATCATCGGCATCCTGGCCGCGCCGCTGAAAGAAGAGTTCGGCATGTCCGACAGCCAGTTCGGCCTGTTGGGCGGCATCGCCTTCGCCTCGGTCTATTCGACATTGGCCATTCCCCTGGCCTGGCTGGCGGACCGGTTCAGCCGGGTCTGGATCATGACCGGCGCCCTGGCCGTCTGGTCGGGCTTCACCGCCCTGTGCGGCATGGCCGGGTCGTTCGGCCAGCTATTCCTGTGCCGGATGGGCGTGGGCATCGGCGAGGCGGGCGGCGTGGCCCCGGCCTATTCGCTGATCGCCGACTACTTCCCGCCGCATCAGCGCGCGCGGGCCATGGCGGCCTTCGCCTTCGGCATTCCGCTGGGCATGGCGGCGGGGACCCTGGTCGGCGGCCTGCTGGCGGCGACCTACGGCTGGCGCACGGCCTTCATCGTGGTCGGCCTGCTGGGCGTGCTGGTCGCGCCCCTGCTGCGTCTGACGGTGCGGGATCCCAGGCGCGGCGGGACGGACGCCATCAAGACCGAGGCCCAGGTCGCGGCCCTGGCCTCGGCTCCCGTTGGTACGGACCGGGCCGGCAAGATCGCCGCCCAGATCATGCTGGGTCTCGGCGCCGGTCTGCTGATCCTCGGCGCCTTGAGCTGGCTGATGGGCCTGTCGCTCGGCAATCCGCTGGTGCTGGCGTTCGGCGGCCTGCTGGCGGTGGTGATCGGCATCTCGCTGATGATCGCGCGGCGCACCGCCTCGGTAGTGATCAAGAAGCCCAGCTTCTGGCTGCTGGGCCTGGGCGCCGCCTCGTCGTCGGTGTGCGGCTATGGCGTTGCCGGCTGGCTGCCGTTGTTCTTCATGCGCAGCTTCGACCTGACCCTGAAACAGACCAGCATCTATTATTCCGGAATCGCCCTGATCGGCGGCATCCTGGGCATCTGGCTGGGCGGCATGATCGCCGACAAGCTGTCCAAGAAGGGCAAGGGCGCCTATCCGCTGACGCCCGCCGTCGCCTTCCTGATCTCGGCGCCGTGCTTCATCCTGGCGATGAACTCGCCGTGGCTGATCGGTCTGGTTCTGCCCGGCGGCGGCAGCCACGTTCAGCAGTTGACCCTGGCCTTCCTGATCTTCCTGTTGCCGACAGGACTGAACCTGGCCTGGCTGGGCCCGATCACGGCGGCGGTCCAGCATCTGGTGCCGGCGGCCATGCGCTCGACGGCCTCGGCCCTGTTCCTGCTGCTGAACAATCTGCTCGGGATCGCGGTCGGCTTCTACTATTTCGGCTGGATGAGCGACCTGCTGGCCCCGCGCTTCGGCGAGGAAAGCCTGCGCTGGGCGATCTACACGGGCATGGGCTTCTATGTGCTGGCCGCGATCCTGCTGATCGGGGCGTCGCGCACCCTCAAGAAGGACTGGGTCGACTAAAGGGGGCCTGTGGACGGTTGCACCTGCGAAGGGGTGGGGCCTATAAGCCCCGCAACTCTCCCAGCAGCGGTTGCGACGGTCCCCCATGAACATTCACGAATATCAGGCCAAGCAGGTCCTCAAAGGCTTCGGCGCTCCCGTCGCCGAAGGCGTCGCGGTGACGTCGGTCGATCAGGTCGAGGCGGCCGCCAAGTCGCTGCCCGGTCCGCTCTATGTCGTGAAGTCGCAGATCCACGCCGGCGGCCGTGGAAAGGGCAAGTTCAAGGAACTGCCGGCCGACGCCAAGGGCGGCGTTCGCCTGGCCTTCTCGGTCGAGGAAGCCGTCGCCCACGCCAAGGAAATGCTGGGCAACACCCTGGTCACCGCCCAGACGGGCGACGCCGGAAAGCAGGTCAACCGCCTCTACATCGAGGACGGCGCCGACATCGAGCGTGAACTGTACTGCTCGCTGCTGGTCGATCGCGCCTATGGCCGCATCGCCTTCGTCGTCTCGACCGAAGGCGGCATGGACATCGAAACCGTCGCCCATGACACGCCCGAGAAGATCCAGAACATCGTCATCGACCCGAGCGCGGGCGTGACCGACGCCGACGTCGCCGCCATCACCGCCGCCTACGGCCTGACGGGCGCCGCGGCCGAAGACGCCAAGTCGCTGTTCCCCGCCCTGTACAAGGCCTTCGTCGAGAAGGACATGGACATGCTGGAGGTGAACCCCCTGATCGTGATGAAGGACGGCCATCTGCGCGTTCTGGACGCCAAGGTCAGCTTCGACGGCAACGCCCTGTTCCGCCACGACGACATCAAGGCCCTGCGCGACGAAACCGAAGAAGACGCCAAGGAGATCGAAGCGTCCAAGTGGGATCTCGCCTACGTCTCGCTGGACGGCAACATCGGCTGCATGGTCAACGGCGCCGGTCTGGCCATGGCGACGATGGACATCATCAAGCTGTACGGCAAGGAGCCGGCCAACTTCTGCGACGTCGGCGGCGGCGCCGGCAAGGAGAAGGTCGCTGCGGCCTTCAAGATCATCACCGCCGACCCGAACGTCCAGGGCATCCTGGTCAACATCTTCGGCGGCATCATGAAGTGCGACGTCATCGCCGAGGGCGTGGTCGCGGCCGTGAAGGAAGTGGGCCTGAAGGTGCCGCTGGTCGTGCGTCTGGAAGGCACCAACGCCGAACTGGGCAAGAAAATCCTGAACGAGTCGGGTCTGACCATTCAGGCCGCCGACGACCTCGACGACGCCGCCCAGAAGATAGTCGCGGCGGTCGGCTGACCTGTCGATAGCCGGCGGCCGGGTCTAGCGACGATGACGCGCTTCGACGTCGTCGCCATGGCCCTGGCCCCCGAACGACACATCGGCGTCTTCGTCGATCATTACCGGGCGAGGGGCGCCCAGCGCGTGCGGGTCTATTTCGACGGACCCGCGTGCGCCGCCCCTCACCCGAAGGCCGTCGGCTTATCCGACGACGAGCTGATCATCTGCGACGACGCCTTTTGGGCGGCGCGCGGCGGTCATCCCGCCTCGGTCGAGGCCCGCCAGCGCATCGTCTACGCCGACGCCTATCGCGACCTGGAGGCCGATTGGCTGGTGGTCGTGGATATCGACGAGCTGATCTTCGAGCCGGTCGATCTAGCCGCTGCGCTTCAGACCGTGCCAGCCGGGCGCGATCTGGCGATCTTTCCCACGGTCGAGGCGGTGTGGCGCGCCGGCGACGACCTGAACCGCGAATACGGCGCCGTCCTGGCGCGCAAATCCTACAGCGGGCCAGGCTGGTCCGAGCTTGGCCATCTGCTCTACCCGGGCGCGGGGGCCTTTTTCGTGAGGGGTCTGCTGGGCCACCACATGGGCAAATATGCGCTGCGGCGCGGACTGGACTGCGCCACCCCCTGCATCCACGAAGCCAAGCGGAACGAGGTTCCGCTGAAGGCCGCGCGACCGCGCGATCCGCGCACCGGCCGGCCCGTGCGGCTGCTGCACTACGACGCCATCAGCCTGGACGCCTGGCGGGCCAAGTGGGACCGGCGCCTGACCGCAGGCGACACGGTCGAGATCGGACGTCGCCGTCGTCGTCAACAAGCGACCTATGCCGCCGCGCGCGACACCGGCGGAGAGCGCGCCCTGTTCGCCAGACTCTACAGCCTGACCCGCCTGCAGGAGGCTGTCCTGCGCGGGCTGGGCCTGCTGTTGGACATCCCGCACGAGCCAAGGTCGGTGCGCGACTGACTTGCCCGCCAGCCCTCCACAGCCTATGTGCTCCACATAACCCGTGTAAGGTCATGACCCGCAACATCACCCTCGCCATCGACGACGCCCTGCTCGACAAGGTGCGGGTGCTGGCCGCCATGAAGCGGACGACCGTCAACGAGGCGGTGCGCGGTTTCCTGACCCAGTGGGTCGAGCAGGAAACCTCGAAGGACGAGGCGCGCGAGGCGCTGCTGAAGCTGATTGACCAATCCAAGGGCCGTATGGGCGATTGGCGTCCCGGAAAGCGCGACGAGATCTACAGTGGGGATCGGCGGTTTGATCGCTAATTCCGATGTCTTTCTCGACACCAACATCCTGCTCTACGCCGCCTTGGGGCAGGAGCATGCGGGTCATCGTTGGGAGCGGGCGCGTGAGATCGCGCTGACCGAGGACTATTGCACCTCGGGCCAGGTGTTGACCGAATTCTACAGTGTCTCGACCCGAAAGGGCGCGCCGCCGTTGACGTCAGACGAGGCGCGCGAGTGGATTCGGGTCATCGCCTTGAAGCCTTGCCAGCCGGTCACGCCCGAAGTGGTCGTCGCCGGCATCGCCAACGCGCGTCGCTACCAACTGTCCTATTGGGACGGCGCGATCATCGCCGCAGCCGAGCGCCTGGGCGCCAAGGTGCTTTATTCCGAAGACCTCTGTCACGGGCAGACCTATGGGTCGGTCCGCGTCGAAAACCCTTTCCTTCCCGCCTAACCCAACCAGCGAGACCTCATGTCCATCCTCGTCGACAAGAACACCAAGATCATCGTCCAGGGCCTGACCGGCAAGACCGGCGGCTTCCACACCGAACAGGCCCTGGCCTATCACGGCACCCAGATGGTAGCCGGCGTGCACCCCTCCAAGGGCGGCACGAACTGGACCGGATCGCACGGTGAGAGCCTGCCGATCTACGCCTCGGTCGCCGAAGCCCGTGACGCCACGGGCGCCGACGCCTCGGTGATCTACGTCCCGCCGTCGGGCGCGGCCGCTGCGATCATCGAAGCCATCGACGCCGAAATCCCCTTCATCACCTGCATCACCGAGGGCATCCCGGTGATGGACATGGTCAAGGTCAAGCGTCGCCTGGAAGGCTCCAAGTCGCGCCTGCTGGGCCCGAACTGCCCCGGCATCCTGACGCCGGACGAGTGCAAGATCGGCATCATGCCGGGCAACATCTTCAAGAAGGGCTCGGTCGGCATCGTGTCGCGTTCGGGCACCCTGACCTATGAAGCCGTGTTCCAGACCACCAACGAAGGCCTGGGCCAGACCACGGCCGTCGGCATCGGCGGCGACCCGGTCAAGGGCACCGAGTTCATCGACGTGCTGGAGCTGTTCCTGGCCGACGAGGAAACCACCTCGATCATCATGATCGGCGAAATCGGCGGCGGCGCGGAAGAAGACGCCGCCCAGTTCCTGATCGACGAAGCCAAGAAGGGCCGCAAGAAGCCGATGGCCGGCTTCATCGCGGGCCGCACGGCGCCGAAGGGCCGCACCATGGGCCACGCCGGCGCCGTCGTCTCGGGCGGCAAGGGCGATGCGGAATCCAAGATCGCGGCGATGGAAGCCGCCGGCATCCGCATGTCGGAATCGCCCGCGCGCCTCGGCAAGACCCTGGTCGAAGTGCTGAAGGGCTAAGCCTTTCCAAGTGCGCGCTGCGCGCGGGCGCTATCGCTCGCCGCGCGGCGGCTCGCTGCTTGAGCGCCTTTTCGGCATCAAAAATGCCGTGTGACGCATCGATGGACGCCCTCGGTTCAGGCCGGGGGCGTTTTTTCTTGGGCCTGCGACCAATTTCCTACCAAATTGCCCCGTTTCGGTCATGACCCGTCAGGAAACGACGCCTATATGACGGGCGCGCCCCTCACGGAGATGTGTCCGTCGGGGCCCAGGGATTGCGAAACGATGGCGGACGATGCCGGTCGGCTGAACCAGGTCTTTGCCGAGACCTCATTCCTCTACGGGTCCAATGCGGCCTACGTCGAGGAGCTTCAGGAGAAGTGGGCGAAAGACCCCGGCTCCGTTTCCGCCGAATGGAAGACCTTCTTCGACCAGCTGCGCGACAACGCCGCGCTGGTGACCGCCTCGGCAGGCGCGGGCAGCTGGGGCCGTGGCGTCGCGACCGAACCGACCGAGGAGACCGGCGTCTTCGACGGCCGATGGCCGGCCCCGAAGCCTGATCCCAAAAAGCCCGGTGCTGCGCTGGCTGCTGCGCCCAAGGCCGCGTCCGCCGACGTCTCGGCCGATGCGATCCGCGCCGCCGCCCACGACTCCATCCGCGCCCTGATGCTGATCCGCAGCTATCGCGTGCGCGGGCACCTGCAGGCCAAACTGGACCCGCTGGGCATCGAGCAGCCGGTCGAGAACCCCGAGCTGACGCCCGAGTTCTACGGCTTCACCGGCGCCGATCTGGACCGTCCGATCTTCCTGGACGGCGTGCTTGGTCTTCAGACCGGCACGATCCGCGAAGTGCTGGAGATCCTGAAACGCACCTATTGCGGCAATATCGGCATCCAGTTCATGCATATTGCTGAACCGGAAGAGAAATCCTGGCTGCAGCAGCGGTTCGAGGGCGCCGACAAGTTCGAGCAGAACGCCTTCTCCAAGGAAGGCAAGCTGGCCATCCTGTCCAAGCTGGTCGAGGCCGAAGGTTTCGAACGCTTCCTGCACAAGCGCTTCCCCGGCACCAAGCGGTTCGGCCTGGACGGCGGCGAGGCCATGGTCCCGGCGCTGGAGCAGGTCATCAAGCGCGGCGGTTCGCTGGGCGTCGACGAGGTCGTGCTGGGCATGGCTCACCGCGGCCGCCTGAACGTCCTCGCCGCCGTTATGGGCAAGCCCTACAAGGTCATCTTCCACGAGTTCCAGGGCGGCTCGGCGGTGCCGAGCGACATAGAGGGCTCGGGCGACGTCAAATATCACATGGGCGCCTCGTCGAACCGCGAGTTCGACGGCAACCACGTCCACCTGTCGCTGACCGCCAACCCGTCCCACCTCGAGATCGTCAACCCGGTCGTGCTGGGCAAGGCCCGCGCCAAACAGGCGTTCGACATCCGCGAAGCCAACGAGGGCGTGCCCGAGGGGCAGTGGGCGCTGGACCGTTCCAAGGTCGTGCCGCTGCTGATCCACGGCGACGCCGCCTTCGCCGGCCAGGGCGTGGTGGCCGAATGTTTCGCCCTGATGGGGCTGAAGGGCTACCGCACCGGCGGCACGCTGCACTTCGTCATCAACAACCAGATCGGCTTCACCACCAGCCCGCGCAACTCGCGCTCGTCGCCCTATCCGTCGGATGTGGCCCTGATGGTCCAGGCGCCGATCTTCCACGTCAACGGCGACGACCCCGAGGCGGTCGTCTTCGCCGCCAAGGTGGCCACCGAATACCGCCAGAAGTTCCACAAGGACGTGGTGGTGGACATGTTCTGCTACCGCCGCTTCGGCCACAACGAAGGCGACGACCCCACCTTCACCCAGCCGCTGATGTATTCGAAGATCCGCGCCCAGCCCTCGACCCGCGAACTGTATTCGCAGCGTTTGGTCGCCGAAGGCGTGATCAGCCAGGCCGAGGTGGACGCCGAGGTCGAGCGGTTCGAGAAATTCCTCGACGAGCAGTTCGAGGCCGGCAAGACTTGGTCCGCCGAAAAAGCCGACTGGCTGGACGGCCAGTGGCAGGGCTTCCAGTCGCCCAAGGACGAACTGCGCGGCGACACCGCCGTGCCGCTGGCCAAGCTGACCGACCTGGGCCACCGCCTGACCACGATCCCCAACAGTGTCGATATGCACAAGACGCTGAAGCGCGTCATCGACGGTCGCCGCGAAGCCATCACCTCGGGCCAGGGCCTGGATTGGGCCACGGCCGAGAGCCTGGCGTTCGCCTCGCTGGTCGATGAAGGTTTCCCGATCCGTCTGTCGGGCCAGGATTCGGTGCGCGGCACCTTCTCGCAGCGTCACTCTGGCATCATCGATCAGACGACTGAAGAGCGCTACATCCCGCTGAACAACCTGCGCGAAGGCCAGGCCAATTTCGAAGTCATCGACTCCGCCCTGTCCGAAGAGGCGGTGCTGGGCTTCGAGTACGGCTATTCGCTGGCCGACCCCAATACGCTGGTCATGTGGGAAGCCCAGTTCGGCGACTTTGTGAACGGCGCCCAGGTGGTGATCGACCAGTTTATTTCTTCGGGCGAACGCAAGTGGCTGCGCATGAGCGGCCTGACCATGCTGCTGCCGCACGGCTATGAAGGCCAGGGGCCGGAACACTCCTCGGCCCGTCTGGAGCGCTTCCTGCAACAGTGCGCCGAAGACAATATGCAGGTCGCAAACTGCACCACCCCGGCCAACTACTTCCACATCCTGCGTCGTCAGATGCACCGGCCGTTCCGCAAGCCGCTGATCCTGATGACGCCCAAGTCGCTGCTGCGTCACAAGAAGGCGGTCTCGTCCATGGCGGACCTGGCGGAGGGCTCGGCCTTCCACCGCGTCCTGCACGACGACGCCCAGACGCGGCCCGAGATCGCCGGCATCACGATCAAGGCGGACAAGGACATCCGCCGCGTCATCCTGTGCTCGGGCAAGGTCTATTACGACCTGCTGGACGCGCGCGAGAAGAAGGCCAAGGACGGCCAGGCTGTGGACGACGTCTATATCCTGCGTCTGGAGCAGTTCTATCCGTGGCCGATCCAGTCGCTGCGCAAGGAACTGGCCCGCTTCCCCAACGCCGAACTGGTCTGGTGCCAGGAAGAGCCGAAGAACATGGGCGGCTGGACCTTCGTGGACCCGTGGCTGGAGCTGACGCTGGACAAGCTGGACGTGAAGGCCAAGCGCGCCCGCTACGTCGGCCGTCCCGGCTCGGCCTCGACCGCAGCCGGTCTGATGAGCCGGCACCTGAAGGAACTCGAAGCCTTCACGACCGAAGCCTTCGCCTGATACACCAATAAAAGACCGACTAGAGACGAGCTGGACCTGACATGGCCGACATCCTGACCCCCGCCCTCGGTGAATCCGTCACCGAAGCCACCATCGCAAAGTGGACCAAGAAGGTCGGTGATCCGGTCAAGAAGGACGAACTGCTGGTCGAGCTGGAGACCGACAAGGTCTCGCTGGAAGTCGTCTCGCCCGCCGACGGCGTGCTGGGCGACATCAAGGCGGCCGAGGGCGACAATGTCGTTCCCGGCACGGTCCTGGGTTCAGTGACGGAAGGCGCGTCCGCCGGCGCCGCTCCGGCCGCTGCCCCTGCCAAGGCCGCCAAGGCCGACGCCAAGGCCGCACCGGTCGCCGCTGCTCCGGCCGCCGCCGCCGCGATCGACATCACCGTGCCGGTCATGGGCGAGAGCGTCGCCGAAGGCTCGATGGGCAAGTGGGTCAAGAAGAACGGCGACACGGTCAAGAAGGATGAACTGCTGGTCGAGATCGAGACCGACAAGGTCGCGGTCGAAGTCTCCGCCCCGGCTGACGGCGTTCTGACCATCGCCGCCGATGAAGGCGCGACCGTCACGCCGGGCCAGAAGATCGGCTCCATCTCGGGTTCGGGCGCTGCGAGCGCGCCGGCCCCCGCCGCTCCGGCCCCCGCCGCCGCCCCGGCCAACACCGGCTCGGCCCAGGTCTCGGCCGCCAAGAACGAAACCCTGTCGCCCGCCGTCCAGCGCGTGGTCGGCGAAAACAATCTGGATCCCAAGGCCATCAACGCCACGGGGCCGAAGGGCAACATCACCAAGGCCGACGCCATCGCCGCCATCGGCCAGGCCTCGGCTCCGGCCCCTGCCGCCGCCGCAGCGCCCGCCGCCCCGCGCGCCGACCAGCCGCGTGAGGAGCGGGTGAAGATGACGCGCCTGCGTCAGACCATCGCCCGTCGCCTGAAGGAATCGCAGAACACGGCCGCCCAGCTGACCACCTTCAACGAGGTGGACATGACCAACGTCATGGCCCTGCGCGCCCAGTACAAGGACGTGTTCGAAAAGCGCCACGGCGTGAAGCTGGGCTTCATGTCCTTCTTCACCAAGGCCGTCGTCGCGGCCCTGCATGAAATTCCGGCCGTCAACGCCGAGATCGACGGCACGGACATCATCTACAAGAACCACTACGACATCGGCGTCGCCGTCGGCACCGACAAGGGTCTCGTGGTCCCCGTGCTCCGCGACGCGGATGTGCTGTCGCTCGCCGGCATCGAAAAGGGCATCGGCGCCCTGGGCAAGGCCGCGCGTGACGGCTCGCTGACCATGGATCAGATGCAAGGCGGCACCTTCACCATCACCAACGGCGGCACCTATGGCTCGCTGATGTCGACGCCGATCCTGAATGCGCCGCAGTCGGGCATCCTGGGCATGCACAACATCGTCCAGCGCCCGATGGCCATCAACGGCGAGGTCAAGATTCGCCCGATGATGTATCTGGCCCTCAGCTACGATCACCGCATCGTGGACGGCAAGGAAGCCGTGACCTTCTTGGTCCGGGTCAAGGAGCTGCTGGAAGATCCGGCGCGGGCCCTGCTGGACCTTTGATTTCCTGAAAGGCGGCGATGATCTCGCCGCCTTTTTCTTTCATATGAGGCGCGACCATGCTGACCCTCTACGCCGCCACAGGATCCTGCAGCCGGGCCAGCCACATCGCGCTGGAAGAGTCCGGTCTCGACTATGAGGTGCGCCTGGTCGACTTCGCCAAGGCCGAACAGCGCGAGCCGGCCTATCTGGCGATCAATCCCAAGGGACGCGTTCCCGCGCTCGCGACCGATCAGGGCGTCCTGACCGAGAGCCCGGCCATTCTGGCGCACATCGCTGCCCTGTCGCCGCCCGGCCTGTTGGCGCCGACCGATCCCTTCGCCTTTGCGCGGATGCAGGCGTTCAACCTCTATCTGGCCACCACCGTCCACGTCGCCCACGCCCACGGTCGCCGCGCCGCGCGCTGGAGCGACGACGCTGCCGCCCAGGCTTCGATGGCGGCCAAGGTCACGCAGAACATGCGCGACGGCTTCGCCCTGATCGAGGCGGATCTGACCGGCGAATGGGCAATGGGCGATGCCTTTACGGTCGCCGACCCCTATCTGTTCACCTTCGCGGGTTGGCTGGAAAGCGATGGCGTGGACATCGCCGAGTTTCCGCGCGTCCAGGCGCATTTCGAGCGCATGAAGGCGCGTCCGGCGGTCCAGCGCGCGCTGGCCGCCAAAGCTTAGCGGGCGCGCTCGCAGACCAACGGTTGTGTCTAATTTGCGCCGGTCGTTAACGATCCGAATCGCCAACGCATTTTTCCTGATTACAGACGTCGAAAATGGCGCCTTATTTCGGACATGGAGTGGGCGGCGCGCGCGATCGGGGTGTTCTACGTCTTGGGCGGACTGATGCTTTTGTATCAGGCCTGGCTCAACTGGCGTCTGCAACGGGCCCTGTCCGGCGTCATCGCCGTTCCCGCAAACGATCAGATCGCAGATGGCGTGATCGCCCTGGGCGGCGTGCTGGTGCTGATGTCGGGCGTCGCCCTGGCGGCGCTCAGCGCCTGGGCTGTGGTCGCCTTCCTTGCCGGCTGGGCGATCCAGGCCGCCTATCTGCTGTGGGTCAACCGCGCCGATCTCGACAGCCCGCTGGCCAGCGGCCGGTTGAAGTCGGTGCATGCCTTCGCCGCCTACACGGCCGTCACCGGCGTGGTGCTGTGGCTGCCGCTGACCGGCGTCCTGGGCTGATCAGCCGAACTCGGCTTCCAGGTCGGCCAGACGCGCCGCCTGATCCTCGGCGATCAGGGCGTTCAGCAGCGGATCGATATCGCCTTCCATGATCTGGGGCAGGCTGTGCAGGGTCAGGTTGATGCGGTGATCGCTGACCCGCCCTTGCGGATAGTTGTAGGTGCGGATCCGTTCCGACCGGTCGCCCGACCCGACCTGTGACTTGCGGCTGTCCGAGCGGGCCAGGTCCTTGGCCTGGCGCTGCATGTCGTACAGGCGCACGCGCAAGTTCTTCATCGCCTTGTCGCGATTGACGTGCTGGGACTTCTCCGACGACGTCACCATGATTCCGGTCGGCAAGTGGGTGATGCGCACGGCGGAATCGGTCGTGTTGACGTGCTGGCCGCCCGAACCCGACGCGCGGAAGGTGTCGATGCGGATGTCCTTGTCGTGGATTTCGATCTCCACGTCCTCGACCTCGGGCAGGACCGCCACCGTCGCCGCGGAGGTGTGGATGCGCCCCTGCGACTCGGTCGTCGGCACGCGCTGGACCCGGTGAACGCCGCTCTCGAACTTCAGCCGGCCGAACACGCCTTCGCCGGTCACCGTAGCGATGATTTCCTTATAACCGCCGGCGTCGCCCTCGGTCGCCGAATCCAGCTCGATCCGCCAGCCACGCGTGGAGGCGTAGCGCGAATACATGCGGAACAGGTCACCCGCGAACAGGGCCGCCTCGTCCCCGCCGGTGCCGGCGCGCACTTCCAGCACGGCCGAGGCGTTCTCGTCGGCGTCGCGCGGGGCCAGCAGCAGGGCCACCTCACGCTCCAGCTCGGGCAGCCGGTCGGTCAGCGCCCGCAGCTCCTCCTCGGCCATCGACGCCATTTCCGGATCGGCCGTCATGGCCTCAAGGTCCGCCATTTCGGCGCGCGCGCGGGCCAGGCCCTGGACCGCATCCACGACGGGCTTCAGCTCGGCGTGCTCCTTGGACAGCCGCACGATCTCGGCGCCGTCGGTCGCCGAACCCATGCGCGCCTCCACCTCGTGGAAACGGTCGAGCACCTGATCGAGACGGGCCTGGGGCAGTCGCAAGAGGGAAATGTCCTGAGAAAAAGCGGAGCGCCGTCCTTACCCGCCGGGGGGCGTCGTGTCGATTGCAAGCCGTGTGTGGGCGTGGACCGGCTCCGGCGCCGCGCTTGTGATCGGCGATAACGGCGGGGTCACGATGGCGTCAGTCGCGGTGACGCAAGCCGTTCGAACCCTTAGTTGAGGCCGACCAGTCGTCAGGAGGACGCCATGTTCGATCGCCCGCCCCCGTCGCAGCCGGACGCCGCCGAGGTCGCCTAAAGTGTCGATCGCCTGTGCCGCCTGTACGACAGCCGTCTGGCCGAGACCGGCGGCGACCTGTCGCCCGAAGACGCCCGCGAACTGAAGGCCATGGCCGCCATCTACGATCTGGACACCGACCGCCCCTCGACCGAGGTCTGGCGCGACCTTCGCGCCGTCGTCACGCGTCAGGCGCCGCTTGACGCCACGGCGCCGGCCGAGATCGAGGCCTTGACTTTGCTGGTGGTCGAGGACGATCCCGACGCCGCCGCCTCCCTGACCGAACTGCTGACCGAGGCGGGCCACAATGTCGTCGGTCCGTTCCACAGCGCCGCCGCCGCCGAGGCCGCCGCGGCGCTGCACAGCATCGATGCGGCCCTGCTGGACATCAATCTGTCAGGCGAGATGACCGGGGTGGAACTGGCCCGCGTCCTGACCGACCGCTGGGCCGTGCAAGTCATCTTCATTTCCGGCGATGTGGCCGCCGCCGCGAAGAATGCGGACATGGCCGAGGCCCTGGTGCTGAAACCCTATAACGGCGCGCAGATTCTGGAGGCGGTGGCGCGCCTCGCCTGAGGGTCGGATCGAGCTCCCACAGCTTGCGTCTGGGGCTCAGGCGGGCGATCACGGATCATGCTGTCGAACCGGTCTCGCTACGCCCTGCGCGCCATGGTGCATCTGGCCGGTCTGCCGGACGGCGGTCCCGCGACCATTGCCGAGATCGCCGAGGCGGCGGCGGCTCCGCGAAAGTTCCTGGAGGCCATTCTGCTGGATCTGCGCCGTCAGGGTCTGCTGGCCTCGAAGCGGGGCAGGGCGGGCGGCTATGCGCTGGGCGCGCCCGCCGACGCCATCAGCTTCGCCGACGTCATCCGCGCGCTGGAAGGCCCGCTGGCCCTCGCGCCTTGCGCCTCGCGCACCGCCTATGGTCCGTGCGAGACCTGCCCGGATGTCGAGACCTGTCCGTTGCAGCCCGTGCTTCAGGACGGTCGCGACGCGATCGCCGCCGTCTTCGAGGCGCGAACCCTTCTGCAAGCCGCCGTCACTTCTTCTCCTATTGCCGACTAGGGAAATAGCCCGCACCGTTCGCCCCCTATTCCAGAGGCCGTCATGCAAGATTTCCTGCTCTTCCTCGCCGTCGGTTTTCTGGCCCAGATCGTGGATGGGGCGCTGGGCATGGCCTATGGCGTGATTTCCTCGACCGTCCTGCTGTCGTTCGGCGTGCCGCCCGCGACGGCGTCGGCCAGCGTCCACGCCGCGGAGGTCTTCACCACGGCGGCGTCGGCCGGGTCCCATACGGTCAACAAGAACGTGAACTGGAAGCTGTTCGTGCCGCTGGCGCTCGGCGGCGTCGTCGGCGGCGGGCTCGGCGCCTTCGTCCTGACCAGCATCGACGGCGATCTGCTGAAACCCTTCATCACCACCTATCTGGCCATCATGGGCGTCGTGATCATCTGGCGCGCCACGCGTCAGACGCGCGAGCGGATCTTCCCGCGCAAGTTCGCCGGTCCCCTAGGTCTGGTCGGCGGCTTCTTCGACGCCATCGGCGGCGGCGGCTGGGGACCCACGGTCACCACCACCCTGGTCGGCACGGGCCAGGATCCGCGCGTCTCGATCGGCACCACCAATACGGCGGAGTTCTTCGTCACCTCCGCCATTTCCGCCACCTTCCTCGTCGCCCTGCTGACCGGACATTGGCAGGAGGCCGAGGGGTTCTCCACCCACGCCATGGCGGTGCTGGGCCTGATCATCGGCGGCCTGATCGCCGCCCCCTTCGCCGGCGTCATCGCCCGCATCGCCCCGCGCCGCGCCCTGACCTACGGCGTCGGCGCTGTGGTGCTCCTGTCCGCCGGCTATCAGGCCCTGCGTCTGTTCAAGGTGATCTGAAACGAAAAACGGCGGCGGGTTCGCACCCGCCGCCGTTTCACTTGTCCCAACGATAAAGATCAGCGCGCGCGGGCGCGGAACCGCGTCAAGAATGCCTTGATGTTCTCGCGGATCGCCGCCTCATTGGCCATGCGCAGACGGTCACCGGCCACGAGGGCCTGACCCATCGTCGCCGTTCCCGTCGCCGAGACCGTTTCGTCGAAAACCGTGCGTTCGCCACGGGCGACCGTGTAGCGAACCTGGCTGGACACCGTCATGTCGAAGCCAGCGAGAGGCTGCTTCAGATTGATGAGCGATGCAGAGACCGTCATGGGCTGGCCCTCGGTTCCCATGTATCCGGCTGCGGCCAGGGAGCCTTCGAGCGCGGTCTTGAAATCGGCATTCGAGATTTGCGAGGTCCACAGAGGATTGGTGCTCTGGCCGCCGGAAACCGACACGCTCGTCACGGAGCGATAGCCCAGGTCTCCGGCCGACGCGGTCAGGCCCGGTGTCGCCGACAGGGTCATCATGGCGGGGTTGGACGGCGTGGCGCAGGCCGCGACGCCCATCAGGGCGGCGACCAGGCCGGCCGCCGCGATGCGGCGGATCATTGCTCGCCGCCGGTTGCTGCGGGAGCGGCAGGCGTCCGGGCCGCCGCCGCTTCTTCGGCGGGCGTGCGCAGGGTGACGACCAGAGGATTGGGCTTCAGATCGTTGAGGGCGCCCGACGTCGCATCGACGGCCCCGCCGATGATCCCGCCGACCAAGACGTTGCCGGCCAGGGCCGCGCCGCCGGCGCCGGACATGCTGCTGGTGATCTCGTGGGTCTGCGAAACATACCCTTCCTTCGACACCGTGATGTTGAACGCATCCTTGCGCGACATGCGGAAGGTGCAGGGCGTGGCGGCGCATTCGAAGCCGTTGGACGTGGTCGCCTGAGCGCCGGGCGGCGTGCTCTCGACGGTGAACTCCTGCGTCGTGCCTCGCGTCATGGTCGCACACGCAGGCAGAGAAAGCGCCACGCCGATCAGCGTGAACGCACGCGCGCCAAAGCGCGCGACAGTCTTGGAAATCATTGAACCCTCGATGGAATAGTGTCCGGCCTCCCCAGGCGGACCTAAAGCCTAGGTTGCACTTTCATCATCAAGCGTCAATCACGGACCGGTGAGGTTTGGCGATAGAGGCGCGGCGGGATGACGCAGCCTATTCGGCCGCCTGAAGCTCCGCCGCGCGTGCGGCGTCCAGTTCGGCGGCCTTCTGTTCGACCAGATCGACGATGTGGTCGATCATGCCGTCGTTGGCCTGTTTGTGGGCGATCTTGCCGTTCAGATAGATCATGCCCGCGCCCTTGCCGCCGCCGGTGAAGCCGATGTCGGTGTAGAGGGCCTCGCCCGGTCCGTTCACGACGCAGCCGATCACCGACAGGCTCATCGGCGTCGAGATATGGGCCAGCTTCTCTTCCAGCACCGCCACCGTCTCGATGACGTTGAAGCCCTGACGCGCGCAGGACGGGCAGGCGATGATGTTGACCCCCCGGTGGCGCAGACCCAGCGACTTCAGGATGTCGAAACCGACCTTGATCTCCTCGACCGGATCGGCGGCCAGGGACACGCGGATGGTGTCGCCGATCCCGGCCCACAGCATCGACCCCAGGCCGATGGCGGACTTGATGGTGCCGGTGCGCAACGGCCCCGCTTCCGTTACGCCCAGATGCAGGGGGCAGTCGATCGCCTCGGCCAGCTGCTGATAGGCGGCGACGGTCAGGAACGGGTCGGACGCCTTCACCGAGATCTTGAACTCGTGAAAGTCGTGGTCCTGCAGGATGCGGGCGTGGTTCAGGGCGCTCTCGACCATGGCGTCGGGGCAGGGCTCGCCGTATTTTTCCAGCAGTTCCTTTTCCAGCGACCCGGCGTTGACGCCGATCCGCATGGAGCAGCCATTGTCCTTGGCTGCCTGGATGACGTCCCGGACGCGGTCAGCCGAACCGATATTGCCCGGATTGATGCGCAGGCAGGCGGCGCCCGCCTCGGCCGCCTCGATGCCGCGCTTGTAGTGGAAGTGGATGTCGGCGACCAAGGGGACCTTGGCCTCGCGCGCGATGGTCTTGAAGGCGGCGGTCGATTCCACGTCGGGGCAGGAGACGCGCACGATGTCGGCGCCGGCCTCTTCGAGTTGGCGGATCTGGTCGATGGTCGCCGCCGCGTCCGTCGTCGGCGTATTGGTCATCGACTGGACGCTGATCGGGGCGTCGCCGCCCACCAGGACGGAGCCGACGCGGATCTGGCGGCTCTTGCGACGCTCGATGTGGCGCCAGGGTCGGACGTGCGTGTGATCGCTCATGGGAGCATCATATAGGCCGATGATGACGACGGGACCACGGCCGTCGTGTCAGTTCGGCGCAGAGGCGGGTGATGAGGGCGCGGGCGCGGGCGAGGGCGTCGTGGCCGCCTGGGTCCGGGCCTGGGCGGCCTGAGCCTGGGCGGCCTGAGCCTGAACCTGGGCGCGCGCCTGGCTGGCGGCCAGCGCCTTGGCCGCCTGATCCGCGCGACTGTTCAACTGGGCCAGCGGCGTCAGCACGCCGGCCAGGGGTCCGCCATACTCGCCGTTCAGGAAGACGTCGAAAGCCGCCGGGTCTGACACGTCCACCGTCGCCGCCACGCCGATGGGCGCGCGCCAGGCCTCGCCCGGCGCCATCTGACGCGCGAACAGGGCCTGACCGTGGCCGAGCCGCACGACCAGGGCGCCAGCCGTCTTGGCTTGGATCACCACCATCGAGGCGTTGGCCGAGGCGCCATAGACAGCCCCGCGCGGGTTGAACGCCTTCTGCACCGGCTCCGGATTGGCCGCGGCGGCGATCACGGCCGGATCGGTCGGATCGACCCCGGTCAGTTCGGCCTCCAGGCCCGGAGTGATGTAGAGGGCCGGCGTCGTCTGGTCGGGCGGCGCGGACATGGGTGCGCTGAGCGCGACCTGCGGATCCGGATCGGCCGCTCCGGTCCAGGTCTTTGGCACGGCGGCGATATCGGACGGATGGGCGGTCTGATGCAGGCTGGCGCGCTGGAACACGTTCCAGCCGATGACGGCGACCACCACGGCGGCGATGCCGGCGACGATGCGCGGCGAATGGCGTTTCACGTCCTCGAAGGCGATGCCGATGGGCGCCTTCAACGGAACGGAGGTGTCTGGGCTCTCGCGCTTGAACCGCTCGACGGCGGTCTGTTCGTCCAGCGCCAGGGCCGAGGCATAGGCCCGGACATAGCCCAGGGCGAAGACGCGCGAAGGCAGGGACGACCAGTCGTTCTGCTCCAGGGCGGTCAGGAACCGGCGATGCACCTTGGTTTCGGCGGCCAGCTCGGCCGGCGACTTGCCCGACCGCTCTCGGGCGGCGCGAAAACCGTCGCCCAGGGTCGCGGCGTCGATGAATGCGGCCGTCGGATCCGGCCGGTCCGCAAGGCTTTCGATCGCCTCGGGGGCGACCCCCGCATTCCGCGCCATGACGCCTGACCCCATGTCCGGGAAACACGGCGCCGACGCGCCGTTTACAGGGCCCGAGATAGACGATTGCGCGCCGACCAGCAACGCCGCCCGTGCGCCCAGACGCCTGCGATCATACCGCGACGTTCAGCTTGCGCGCCAGGGATTCGATCTCGTTTCGGACTGAGCCGGTGGATAGGTTCAGCAGATTGGCCATGCCGCGCCGGGCCGCATTCAGGTCCGCCGACAGGATCATCCGCTTGACCGGCCCGACACCGCCCGCCGGCGCCGACAGTCGGGTGAAGCCCAGCACGATCAGGGCGAAGGCCTCCAGCGGCCGTCCCGCCAGTTCGCCGCAGATCGAGACCGGCGTGCCGGTGTCGGCGCAGGCCTTCTGGATAGTCTGGAGCGCCCGCAGGGTCGGCGGCGACAGGGGGTCGTAGCGATCTGACACCAGCGGATTGGTCCGGTCGGCCGCGTACATGTACTGGAACAGGTCGTTGGTGCCGATGGAGACGAAATCCGTCAGCGGCAACAGGGCGTCCAGATGCCACAACAGGGACGGGCATTCGACCATCGCCCCGACGCGCAGCAGGGCGGGCAAGGCGCGCCCGCGACGCCGCGCCCAGGCGCATTCGATATCGACCAGCTCGCGCGCGGCCCGGAATTCGTCCACCGTGGCGATCATGGGGAACATGACGCGCAGTTCGCGCCCCGCCCCCGCCGCCAGCAGCGCCCGCAGCTGCATCCGCAACAGCGACGGCCGGTCCAGACCCAGGCGGATGGCGCGGCGGCCCAGCGCGGGGTTCTCTTCGCGCTCGGCCTCCAGATAGGGCAGGACCTTGTCGCCGCCGATGTCCAGGGTGCGGAAGGTGACGGGTTTGTCGCCCGCTGCGTCCAGCACCAGCTTGTAGAGCGCCGTCTGGGCGTCCAGCCGGGGCAGTTCGTCCGAGACCATGAACTGGAACTCGGTGCGGAACAGGCCGATGCCCTCGGCGCCCGTCTCGACCATGTTTTCCAGATCGACCGCCAGACCCGCATTGGTCAGGACCGTGATCCGCTGACCGTCCAGGGTGACGGCCGGCACGTCGCGCAGCTGGGCGAACTCGGCCTGGCGCTGTTCGCGCACGGCCATGCGCGACTGCACCGCCTCCAGCATATCGGGGCGGGGGCGCAGATAGGTCTCGCCGGTCTCACCGTCGGCGATGACCATGTCGCCTTCCGACAGCCGGTCGCGCAGGCCCATCAGACGGCCGACGCACGGAATCTGCAGCGCGCGCGCGACGATGGCGGCGTGGCTGGCGGCCGAGCCCTCTTCCAGCAACAGCCCCTTCAGCTTGTCGCGCGGATATTCCAGCAGGTCGGCGGGGCCCAGGTTTCGCGCCACCAGTATGGCGTCGTCGGGCAGTTCGCGCTCGCCCGGCTTGTCGCCCGCCAGCACCCGCAGCAGCCGGTTGGCCAGGTCCTCGAAGTCGTGCAGCCGCTCGCGGATATAGGGGTCGCGCGCCTGGGCGAAGCGGGCGCGGTGTTCGTTCCTGACCCGGTCCACCGCCGCCTCGGCCGTCAGACCGTTCCTCACCGCCTCTTCCAGCGACCGGTTCCAGCCGCGGTCGTCGGCGAACATCCGGTAGGTTTCCAGAACCTCGAACGACGGACCGGCCAGGCCCTGGCCCTTGTCCAGCATGACGTCCAGACCGCTCTTCAGCGTGGCCAGCGCCAGCTTCAGCCGCGCCTCCTCCATCGCCGGGTCGTCGGACAGCAGGCGTTCGGGCGCCAGAGGCGCCTCGTGCAGAACCACATGGCCGAAGGCCAGGCCGTCGGCGAACTTCTGGCCCTTCAGCCGCTCGGGCCGGTGGGGCGCCAGCTCCACGTCGCGCAGCTCGTCCAGCGCCAGCAGTTCGCCCGACGACACGGTTTCGGACAGGACCATGGCGATGGTCTGGATGTCCTCGACCTCTTCCTCGTCATAGCGCCGCTCGGTGCGGTTCTGAACGACCAGGACCCCGATGGCCCGACCGCCGCGCAGCAGCGGGGCGCCCAGGAAGGCGTGATAGGGGTCTTCGCCCGTCTCGGGCCGATAGGAGAAGGACGGGTGCGACGGGGCGTCCGACAGGCTGATAGGCTGGGCCATCCGCGCCACCTCGCCGACCAGGCCCTCGCCGGGCCGCAGCCGGGTGTTGTGCACGGCGTCGGGGTTCAGACCCTCGGTGGCGAAAAGCTCGAGCTCGCCCGACGCGCGACGCAGATAGATGGAGCAGACCTCGGCGACCATCGACCGGGCGATGATCTTGACGACCATGTTCAGCCGGTCCTGCGCCGGCGTCGCGCCCGCGCCGGCCCCGCCCAGAGCCTCGCGGATCTGGCGCAGGAGGATCCGGGGTCCTCTGGTCATCGCGCCGCCTGCCGGCATCATGTCTCCCGCGCCTCTTTCGTGGATATAGGCGCCCTGTTCAGATCACCTATACTGCGTCCAGACCATAGGCCGAATGCAGGGCGCGAACGGCCAGCTCGGCGTAGGCGGCGTCGATCAGCACGCTGATCTTGATCTCGGAGGTCGAGATCGCCTGGAACTTCACGCCCTTGTCGGCCAGGGCCTTGAACATGGTTTGGGCGACGCCCGCATGGCTGCGCATGCCCACGCCGACGACCGACACCTTGGCCACGTCCTCGTCGACGCGGATTTCCTCGAAGCCGAGCTGCTCCTTGGCGGCGGTCATCAGGTCGGCCGCGCGCACGGCGTCGCGACGGCCGGTCGTGAAGGTCAGGTTGACCGTTCCGGCGGTGCGCGACTGGCTCTGCACGATCATGTCGACGTTGACGTTGGCCTCGGCCAGGCGCGTGAAGACGTCGGCGGGGGCGTCCACCCGGTCGGACAGGCCCAGCAGGGTGATGCGGGCCTCGTCACGGCTCATGGTCACACCGGACACGATGCGTTTTTCCACGATCTCCTCCTCGTCGCAGATCAGGGTTCCACCCTTGTCGGGCATGACGCCATTCGCGTCGGGTTCGATAAAGCTAGACAGGACGCGGACCGGCACCTGTTTCGCCATGGCCAGCTCGACCGAGCGAGTCTGCAGCACCTTGGCGCCCAGGGACGCCATTTCCAGCATCTCTTCGTAGGACACCTTGGCCAGGCGGCGCGCGCGGTTCTCGATGCGCGGGTCGGTCGTATAGACGCCGTCCACGTCGGTATAGATGTCGCAGGGGCAGCCCAGGGCCGCCGCCACGGCGACCGCCGAGGTGTCCGAACCGCCGCGTCCCAGGGTGGTGATCTTGCCGTCCGCCGTCACGCCCTGGAAGCCGGGCACGATGGCGATCTCGCCGGCGTCGACGGCGGCGCCCAGCTTCTCGCCGGGGATGTCGATGATGCGGGCGCGGGCGTGGGCGTCGTCGGTCAGGATCGGCACCTGCCAGCCCATCCACGAGCGGGCGTTGAAGCCCATGTTGCGCAGGGTCGCAGCCAGCAGGCCCGAAGTCACCTGTTCGCCCGAGGCGACCACCACGTCATATTCGTCGTCGCTGAGCGGCAGCCCCGCAGCGGCCGGTCCGGCGCCGTCGGTCCAGGCGACCAGTTCGTTGGTCTTGCCCGCCATGGCGGAGACGACGACGGCGACCTGTTTGCCCGCCGAGACTTCGGCCGCGACGATCCGCGCTGCGCGGCGAATGCGTTCGAGGTCGCCCATCGAGGTGCCGCCGAACTTCATCACCAGTCGTGTCGTATCGGGCCGCGTCATCGTGGCGTTCCGCCCCCTGCTTGCGTGAAAGGGCGCGAAGGTTCATCCCTCGCGTCATGACCGCTTCTAACGGCGCCGCTCCGTCTCGCCTACCCCAACAGGGGCATGGTTTTTCGCAAAATTCGCCCGAAACGGCGTTCGGCGCATCGATCGACCCCGCCGACGTGGCGCGCTTCTCGGCCCAGGCGGCCGAATGGTGGGACGCGCACGGGCCGTTCGCGCCGCTGCACCGCTTCAACCCGGCGCGGCTGGCGTTGATCCGCGAACAGCTTTGCACGCGGCTGGGCCGCGATCCCAAGGCGCGGCGGCCCTTCGAAGGTCTGACCCTGCTGGACGTGGGATGCGGCGGCGGACTGATCGCCGAGCCGATGCGACGGATGGGCTTTGACGTCACCGCCATCGACGCCTCGTCCGAGAACATCGGCACGGCCCGCGCCCACGCCGACATGGTCGGCCTGGATATCGCCTACCGCGCCGCCACCGTCGAACAGATCGAGGCGGAAGGGGCGGGGCCGTTCGACGTGGTCCTGACGATGGAGGTGATCGAACACGTCGCCGATCCCGAAGGCTTCGTGCGCGCCTGTTCGCGCCTGGTCCGGCCGGGCGGGGTGATGATGGTCGCCACCCTGAACCGCACGCTGAAGTCGCTGGCCCTGGGCAAGGTGGCGGCGGAATACATCCTGCGCTGGGTTCCGGCCGGCACCCACGACTGGCGCCAGTTCCTGAAGCCCGAGGAAATCCGCACGATGCTGGCCGCCGAGCCGGTGGCGGTTGAGGGGCCCTACGGCCTGAACTACGACCCGCTTCAGGACCGATGGAGCCAGACCGACGATGCGGGCATCAACTATATGATGGTCGCGACGCGCGCCTGACCCGGCTTTCCCTCCCCGTCCCGGGGAGGGTAGTCGCGCAAGCGACCGGGTGGGGGCGGCCAGGCAAGGCCGCAATGGCCTGAGCCACCGCAGACTTGCGACGTGTCGCCCTGCCGCCCCCACCCGGCTTCGCCTTCGGCTCAGCCACCCTCCCCCGCAGGGGAGGGAGAGGCGTCCGTCCGTCGCTAGACCTTCGAAGCCCGGCTGCGCGTCCAGGCGTACAGGCCGAACACCGCGACGGCGAAGCCGACGATGCCCGCCAGCATGGCCGGCCAGGCCGAGCCCTCGGGCAGCATGGCGAAGGGCGCGTCGTCCTTGGTCGCCACGATGACCCCGGCGGTGAAGACGCCGAACAGGCTCTCGCCCACGATCAGGCCCGAGGCCAGCAGCACGCCCATCCGACGCGCCACGTCGGCGTAGCGGGTGGATGACACCGCCTTGTCGTAGATCCACCCGGCGACGGCGCCGATGACCAGCATGGTGGTGACCGCAGCCGGCAGATAGAAGCCGATGCCGACGGCCAGCGGCGGCAGCTTGACCTTGCCCTTGCTCGCCTTCGACACGACCGCGTCCAGCACGATGATGACCACGCCGATCGCCGCGCCCAGACCGATCAGGTCCCAACGCAGGTCGCCGCCGATGACGCCGCGCGCCAGGGCCGAGATCAGGGTCGCCTGAGGCGCCGCCAGGGTCTTGGCGCCTTCCACGATGGCGGGCGGGCCGCCCTCAAAGCCGAAGGCCTGGTTCAGCAGGTTCAGGATGAAGGGGATCACCAGGGCGCCGGCGCCGACGCCGACGATCAGCGCCACCTGCTGGCGCCACGGCGTGGCCCCGACCAGCTGGCCGGTCTTCAGGTCCTGAAGATTGTCATTGGCGATGACGGCGACGGCGAAGACCACCGCCGTCACGATCAGGGCGAAGGCGATGATCGACGGATCGGCCGGCACGCCGGCGATGGCCATGACGCCCAGCATCAGCAGCGAGGCGATGACGATGGCCAGGATGCCGACGCCCGACACGGGGCTGTTCGACGAGCCGATCAGACCGGCCATATAGCCGCAGATGGCCGCGACGGCGAAACCGATCAGCACCACATAGACCAGGCCGCCGATCACCAGGAGCGGCGTCGAAGAGGCCAGCGCCGGGGCGCTCTGGGCGAACCAGGCCAGGAGGCCGGCGATACCGACCAGGCAGGCGACCGAAACGCCGCCCACCAGTTTGATGGGCAGGTCCTGTTCGGTGCGCTCAAGCACTTCGCCGTGGGCGCGTTTGGCGTTGGCGGCCAGCGCCGAGGTCAGGCCGCCGATCAGCGGACCGGCCAGTTTGATCAGGGTCCAGATGGCGGCGACGCCGATGACGCCAGCGCCCATGAACCGCACCTCGCGCGCCCAGACGGTGGTCGCCAGCTCCTCGGCCGGCGCGCCGGCGGGCAGGGTCGAGGCGATCGACGGGATGCCGTGCGCCGTCAGCCAGGCGATGGTGTCCGGGCTGGTCAGGATCGGCACGGCGATGGCCCAGGCCAGCACCAAGCCGAACAGCTGCGCCAGACCGACCGTCAGGCCGATCAGATGCCCGGCGCCCAGCAGGGCGAACTGCATGCCGAACCCCATGCCGGTGGCCCCGCCGCCAAGCGCGGCCGGCAGCTTGAAGAACTTGGCCGCTTCGCCCGCAAAGACCCGACCCGCGACCAGCAGGGCGTAGCCTGACGACACCACGGCGCCGGCGACCACGACCCACAGGCCGGACTTGTTCTCGCGCACCGCGCTTTCGGTCTGTTCGGCCCCGCGCGAGCCGACCTTCAGCACCTCGGCGGCGGCGACGCCTTCGGGGTAGGGCAGGCCGCCGTTGACGACCAGCGCCCGGCGCAGCGGGATCGAGAAGGTCACGCCCAGCACGCCGCCCAGGATGCAGATCGCCACCGACTGCCAGAAAGGAAACTCCAGCCACCAGCCGATCATCACCAGGCCCGGCAGGACGAAGATGATCGAACTCATGGCCCCGCCGACCGAGGCCACGGTCTGGACGGTCATATTCTCCCAGATGGTCGAGGTGCGGAACGCCCGCAGCACCGCCATCGAGATCACCGCCGCCGGAATGGCCGAGGCGAAGGTCAGGCCGACCAGCAGACCCAGATAGGTGTTGGCGGCGGTGAAGATCACCGCCAGCAGGCAGCCCAGCACCAGGGCGCGGAGCGTAAGTTCTAGCCGGCCCTTGGGGGCGGCGGCGGCGTCTGTCATATGCGAGGTCCCACGTTTGCGCGGACGTAAGCGCATTCTGTCGCAGGCGGCAACTGGTCGCGGTCAGATGCGGGCGCCCCCGCCGCTTGGCCCCGCGACCCGGACGGGCTAGGACCGGGCCATGCCCGAACTTCCCGAGGTCGAAACCGTCCGACGCGGCCTGACGCCGGTGCTTGAGGGCGCGCGGCTGTCGCGGGTCCGGATCAACCGGCCCGACCTGCGATTTCCCTTCCCCGAGCGCTTCGTCGAACGGCTGGAGGGGGCGACGGTCCTGCGGATCGACCGGCGGGCCAAATATCTGCTGGCGCCGCTTTCGACCGGCGAGACCTGGATCACCCATCTGGGCATGACCGGCCGCTTCACCCTGGACGGAACCCTGCTGGGCGAGTTCGAGGAGGCTGCGCCCATCGCCGGCAAGCACGAACATTTCAGCGGCTGCGCCATCCGCGATGGGGCGGCGACCCGCATCGGATACGCCGACGCGCGCCGGTTCGGCTTCATGGGCCTGATCCCCAGCGATCAGGTCGAGACCCACCCTTGGTTCGCCGGCCTGGGGCCCGAACCGCTGGGCAACGGCTTTTCCGGCGCCCATCTGGTCGAGGCCTTCGCGGGCAAGAAGCAGAACATAAAGGTCAGTCTGCTGGACCAGCGGATCGTCGCCGGTCTGGGCAATATCTATGTGTGCGAGGCCCTGTACCGCGCCCGGATCTCGCCCCTTGTCGCGGCCGGATCGGTGTCGAAGGCGCGGCTGGAGCGTCTGGCGACCGAGGTCCGCAACGTCCTGAACGACGCCATCGCGGCGGGCGGCTCGACCCTGCGCGACTTCGCCAACGCCGAGGGCGGCCAGGGCTATTTCCAGCACCGCTTCGACGTCTATGGCCGCGAGGGCGAGCCTTGCCGAGGAAACGGGGGCCGAGGCGACGAATGCACCGGCGTGGTCGCCCGCATCGTCCAGGGCGGCCGTTCCACCTTCTACTGCCCCTCCTGCCAGAGGCGATAAGCCTTCGAGGTCCGACCCATGCGCAAAATCCACCTGTGGATCAGTCTGATCGTCGGCGTCCTGGTCTGGGGCGCCTATTTCGTCCACTTCGTCCAGGGTTTGCGCGCCGGCGATCTCGGCGACCTGATCTGGTGGTTCGTCGCCGCCCTGGTCGTCGCCGCCGTCGCCGAGGCCGCCGCCACCGGCCTGATCGCCCGGCTGTTGCGCCGCCGCGCCCGCGTGCTGGACGAGGGGCCGACGCTTCAGGCGGCGCTGAAGGCGGGTCATGTCGCCCTGATGCTGCTGGTCGGCCTGGTCTTGCTCTCGGCCCTGGTCCTGGCCCTGTCGTCCGTCTTCGGCTGGACGCTGGACCTGTCGGGCGCGCGGGGTCAGGTGATCGCCGCCAATCTTCTGCTGGGCATGGTGGTCGTGGTCGAGCTGGCGCGCGCCGCCCTGACCCTGGCCCTGATGCCCCGACGGTAGCGCCTGCGCTAGCGGGCCCCGCCGCGCGCCTGTATGACCGCCGTCAAAGGAGACCGACCATGGCCGACGCCTATTCCAACCTGCTGATCGAACGCCACGCCGACGGCTATGCGGTGGTGACCCTGAACCGGCCCGAGGCGCTGAACGCCCTGAACTCGGCCTTGTTCAAGGATCTGGCCGACTTCCTCGACAGCGTCGAACAGGACGACAGCGTGCGCTGCCTGATCCTGACCGGCTCGGGCGAAAAGGCCTTCGCCGCCGGCGCCGACATCAAGGAGATGGCGGACCAGACCTATGCCCAGATGTACACGGGCAACTATTTCGCCCTCGGCCACGACCGCATCACCCGGTTCAGAAAGCCGATCATCGCCGCGGTCAACGGCTTCGCCCTGGGCGGCGGCTGCGAACTGGCCATGCTGTGCGACTTCATCGTCGCCTCGGACAAGGCGAAGTTCGGCCAGCCCGAGATCAACCTGGGCGTCGCGCCGGGCATCGGCGGCTCCCAGCGCCTGACCCGTCTGGTGGGCAAGTCCAAGGCCATGGACATGGTCCTGACCGCCCGCATGATGGATGCGGCTGAAGCTTTAGCGTCGGGCCTGGCCTCGCGCGTCTTCCCGCACGACACCCTGCTGGACGAAACGCGCAAGATCGCCGCCAAGATCGCCTCGCAAAGCCCGCTGGCGATCATGGCCAACAAGGAGATGGTCAACGCCGCGCTGGAGACGACCTTGACGCAAGGGATCCAGTTCGAACGCCGCCTGTTCCACTCACTGTTCGCCTTCGAGGACCAGAAGGAGGGCATGTCCGCCTTCGTCGAAAAGCGCAAACCCGAGTTCAAGGGGCGATAGGTCGCAGGCGCGGGTCAACCGATCGCCGTGATCGGGCGTTAGGGGCGAATGATGATCCGCCTCCTCGCCTCGCTCCTTGCGACCCTGTTCGTCCTCGCCCCCGTCGCTGTCCAAGCCCAATCCCAGGCCCAAGCTCAGGCCCCGGCCTTCAGCTCCAGCCGCATCATCGTCGAGACGCGCGGGCGGGGGCCGGACATCATCTTCATCCCCGGCCTGGGCTCGACCGGCTCGGCCTGGCGTTCGACGGCGGATCGGCTCGATAACCGTTACCGGGTGCATCTGGTCACCCTGCGCGGCTTCGGCGAGACGCAAATCGGCGACAATGTCAGCGGCGGTCTGGCCGGCCCCGCAGCCAGCGAGATCGAACGCTACATCCGCGAGCAGCGCATCGACCGTCCCGCGGTGATCGGCCATTCGCTGGGCGGCCAGATCGCCCTGCGCGTCGCCGCCGACATGGGCGACCGGATCGGGCGCGTCATGGTGGTCGATTCCTCCCCCTTCTTCCCGTCCCTGATCGACGCGCGCACCACATCGGATCAGGTCGAGCCCCTGGCCCGGCTGGGCTATCAGGCCCTGCTCCTGTTCGGCGATCAGGCCCTGAAGTCCCAGGTCGCGGCCTTTGGCGTGGACATGGGTCTGGCCGGCGACATGGTGTTCCAGGGGCTGGGGCTTCAGGGCGGCGACCGGCGCGTCCTGGCCCAGGGTCTGTATGAGGCCCTGACCGTCGATCTGCGCCCCCGCCTGTCGCAGATCACCGCCCCGGTCACTGTCGTCTATGGCTGGACCCGCGATCCCGACGCGCCCCGCAACCGGTTGGAGGGGCTGTATCGCTACGGATTCCAAGGCCTGGCGCGCACGGCCCGGTTCGAGCGGATCGAAGGCGCCGAGCACCAGGTGATGATCGAACAGCCGCAGCGGTTCCTGGCGGCGGTGCAGCGGTTCCTGAGCTGACGCTCAATCCTTCAGCGCATCCACGACCACACCCTCGGTCAGCAGTTGCGGCAGGATTTCCGGCTCGGCCCGACCCGGTCGATACAGCAGATACAGCGGCACGCCCGAGCGCCCATGCGCCTGAAGCTCGCGGGTGATGGCGTCGTCGCGTCGGGTCCAGTCGCCGACCAGATAGGCGGCGTTTGCTTTGCGCATGGCGTCGGCCACACGGGGGGAGGACAGGGCCGCGCGTTCGTTGATCTTGCACGTCACGCACCAGTCGGCGGTCAGATTGACCAGCACGGGGCGTCCCGACGCGGTCGCTGCCTTCACCGCCGCCGCCGTCCACGGCTGGGCGGCCAGCGGGCCGCTGTCGCCTTGGGGCGTGGCGTCCGCATATCGCGCTGCGCCGGCCGCAACGCCTGCTAGGCCCAGCGCCAGAACGCCGACGACGATCGCGCAGATCGTGGTCAGGATCGGACGTTCATCACGCTGACGCGCCGCTTGCGCCAGGCCTGTCAGCCAGGCCGCCAGGGCTAGCAGCAGCGCCGCCGTCAGCAGCAGGCCCAAGGCGTCGACGCCGCTCTGTCGCGTGAACACCCACAGCAGCCACAGCGCCGCCCCATACATGGGAAAGGCCAGCAGACCCTTCAGCCGCTCCATCCAGACGCCCGGTCGCGGCAAGCGCGACAGCAGGCCGGGCGAAAGGCTGACCGCCATATAGGGCAAGGCCAGACCCAGCCCCAGCATCAGGAACACGGCCAGCGCCATTGGCCAGGACAGGACCAGGGCCGCGCCGAGCGCTGCGGCCATGAAGGGCGCGGTGCAGGGCGCCGCAACCACCACGGCCAGCACTCCGGTGAAGAAGGCGCCCGCCGATCCGGGCAGGCGCGACAGGGGGCCGGACCCCGCGTTCTGCAATCCGGCGCCCACATGGAAGACGCCCGACAGGTTCAGCCCGACCAGCAGCATGATCAGGGCCAGGGCCGCGACCACGCCCGGCGACTGAAGCTGGAACCCCCAGCCGATGGCCTGACCTGCCGCCCTCAGCGCCAGCAGGACGCCGGCCAGAACCAGGAAGCTGACCAGCACCCCGGCGGTGAAGGCCAGGCCGTCGCGCCGCGCCCGCGCCGGATCATGCGCCGCCGCCGACAGCGACGCCGCCTTCATCGCCAGAACCGGGAAGACGCAGGGCATCAGGTTCAGCACCAGCCCGCCCAGCAGCGCCAGGCCCAGTGCCTGAAGGAAGACCAGAGCGCCGGTCTTCGCCGGCGCGGCCGTAATTTCGTCCAGCGGTTTCAGCGCCGCGCCGCCTTGGGCGCCTGCCAGAGGCGCGCCCGGCTCCGCCGTGATCTCCCACGCGCCCTTGTCGGTCGCCAGGACCCCGCTCAGCGCCGTCTGCGTGGCATCCTTGCCGGCCGTCAGGGTCAGGGTCAGACCATTGGGGCCCCGCTGGCCCGACTGGGCCGCCGCATGGTCGATCCGCCCGCCGTCGAAAGGATAGAAATAGACTCGGCCGATGTCGGCGCCCGCCTGGTCACCAGATAGCGGCCCGCCGGTCGCGGTCAGAATCAGCTGGCCGCCCTGACGCGTGACGCGCGCCTCGATCCCGGCCGGGCGCGGCGCGGTTTCGACCAGCTGTTCGATCTCCTCACCCCACGGTTTGGCCAGGGGCGCTGCGCCCTCGCGCACCGGCAGGGCCAGCGACAGGGTCATCGGCTCGGGCACGCACATCTGGTCGCTGCACACCAGAAACAGCACGTCCGTCGTCAGGGTCAGAACGTCGCCCGGCCGCGCCGTGGGCGGCACATGGATCGGCACGGGCAAGAGCACCGCGCCCGAATAGCCATAGTTCATCAGGCTCATCAGCCGCTGGCGGCTGGGCAGGGGCCACAGGATCGGATCGGCCGTCACCCCGGCGGGCAGGGTCCAGATCAGGCTGGTCGCACCGCCGCTATCGCCGGGATTGCGCCAATAGGTGTGCCAGCCGGGCGCGATCTTCTGGCGCACCGCCACCACGGTCGTCGAACCAGGCGCGACCCATTGCGACATCGGGACCAGTTCGGCCTCGATCCGCTCGGTCCGCTGCGGTCCGAAGGCGACGACGCCCGTGGGCTGGCTCCGCACCGGCTGAGCGACGGTTGCAGAAACGCCCGTCAAACTAAACAGCAGGCCGAGGAGAAGAGCGAAGAGGCGCAAACGCGTGTTCCGGCAGGCGAGGGGAGCGCCGCAACCTAATGCGTCGCGCGTCCCCGCGCCATCGCTGCGCTCACCCCCGCGTCGCTCAGCGCGGATAGGCCTCGTAGATCACTTCCGCGCGGCGCCGCAGCGGTTCGTCATTGCCGGCTGCCGTTGTGGCGCCCGCGTCGCCTGCGGCGTTCAGCTCGAAGATCGGCGCCGGCATGCCCGCCTGGGTCAGCGCCTCGACCACCGTCCGAGCGCGTCGCTGCGACAGGTTCAGATTGGCTTCGGGCGTTCCCGTGGCGTCAGCCAGGCCCACCACGCGCACCTTGCGTACGTCGCAATCCTTCGCCTTGCTCGCCGCCGCCTTCAGCACCATCGCCGCCGGCTCGGTCAGCCGCGCCTGGTTCTCCAGGAAATAGATATCGAAACGCCCCGGCGCGCACAGCGATTCGCCCACCACCAGCGCCTCGCGCTTGGGCATGGGCGCGCACGCCGCCAGCATTCCCACGGCCGCCACAGCCAGACCCATCGATCGCTTCATCTCAGCCCTCCTCCGGCTCGGCCGGCCATTACGCAAAAAAGGCGGCCCGTCGTCCGACAAGCCGCCCCTTCAACCTAGCGCCGGCCGCGGGGTTCCGCGACCGGCATTTGATCACTGATCAATAACGGCGCGTACCGTTGTCCCAGTAGCATTCGTCCTGACGGTTGTCGTAGCAGTAGTAGTAGCGACCTTGGCTGTCGCGATAACGCTGCTGGTTGTTGCGGTCCTGGTTCGAGCCGCGGATGGCGCCGGCGGTGCCGCCCAGGGCGCCGCCGATCAGGGCGCCGGTCGCAGCGTTGCCGCCGCCGACGTTGTTGCCGATGATGGCGCCGGCGACGGCGCCCAGGCCGGCGCCGATGGCGCCCTGGCGGACGGTTTCGTTCGAGCCGTTGTTATAGCCGTACGGGTCGCTGGCGCAGGCCGAAGCCAGCAGGCCGGCGCCGGCAATCGCGATAATCGCCTTTTTCATGATGAATTCCTTTGTCCCTGGGTGTTAGCCCCTGTGGGCAGCAAACGTGTCCTCGCGGCATAGGTTCCGCGTCGGCAGACTGCATCCGCAACTATGGTGACGCTTGGGCGGAACGACGGCGCCTGCGGGGCGTTCGGCCGCCATGACCGATGTCGCCCAACCCCCCTCCGACGCAGACGACCAGCCTGCGTTGACGCCCCACGCGCAGATCCGGCACGCCGTGATGCTGGTCAATCCGCTGTCAGGCAGCGTCGGTCCACGCGCCGCCGGCGAGGCCGAAGCCCTGCTGGGGCAGTATGATCTCAAGGCCGAGGTCGTGTCGTTCGAAGGGGGCAACTTCGATCAGGTCATCGCCGACGCCTTCGCCGCCAAGCCGGACGTGATCTTCGTTCTGGCCGGGGACGGCACGGCGCGCTCGGTGGCGTCGAAGGCCAAGCCTGACGGTCCGATGATCGCGCCCCTGCCGGGCGGCACGATGAACATGCTGCCCAAGGCGCTGTATGGCACCGCCGACTGGAAGCTGGCGCTGAAGCGGGCGCTGGAGGAGGGCGAGCCCCAGGCCGTTTCAGGCGGCGAGGTTCAGGGCGAATATTTCTACTGCGCCGCCATTCTGGGATCGCCGGCGCTGTGGGCGCCGGCGCGCGAGGCGATGCGGACCGGCAAGATCAAACTGGCCTGGCAATACGGCCGTCGCGCGCTGAAGCGCGCCTTTTCGGGGCGCCTCCGCTTCGCCCTGGACGGCGGGGAAAAACGCCGGACCGAGGCGCTGGTGCTGATCAGCCCGATGATCTCCAAGGCGATGGAGGACCCCATCGGACTGGAAGCGGCCGCCATGGACCCCAGCGATGCGACCCAGGCCTTCCGCCTGGCCGCGACCGCCCTGTTCAGCGACTGGCGCCACGATCCGGCCGTCTCGACCCGACCCGCGAAACGGATCGAGGTGCGCGCGCGCTCGAAAATTCCCGCGGTCATCGACGGCGAGCCGCTGCTGTTGAAGCCGGAGGCCGTGATTCGCTTTGTGCCCAAGGCCTTCAAGGCGCTGGCGCCCAAGCCGCCGTCGGCCGAGGACAGTATCTGATGGGCCGCGTTCTTCAGTTCTCCGACGTTCATTTCGGCTGCGAGCACAAGCGCGCCTGCGCCGCCGCTCTGGAATACGCCCACGCGACGCCCAACGATCTGGTGCTGATCACCGGCGACATCACGCAAAAGGGTTTCCCCGACGAGTTCAAGGCGGCGGGCGAATGGATGCGGGCCATGCCCGAGCCGCGCTTCGTTATCGTGGGCAATCATGACGTGCCCTATTGGGACGCCGTCGCGCGGGTCTTCCATCCCTGGCGCGCCTTCGAGACCGAGACCGGCTTTCCCGCCCACGATGGTCAGTTCCGCAGCGACACGGTCATGGTGCGCGGCGTCGTCACCGCGCGCGGCTGGCAGGCGCGCCCCAACTGGTCGAAGGGGGTCATCGACCTGGACCAGACGCGGCGCGCGGCCGAGGCCCTGCGTCAGGCGCCGATCGGCGCGCTGCGGATCCTGGCCTGTCACCATCCGTTGATCGAGATGGTCGGCACGCCGATGACCGGCGACGTCAAGCGCGGCGACGAGGCGGCCCTGATCTTCGCCGAGGCGGGGGTCGATCTGATCATGACCGGCCACGTCCATGTGCCGTTCGCCATGCCGATCCCGCTGGCGGATCGCTGCTCCTACGCCGTCGGCTGCGGGACGCTGTCGCATCGCGAGCGCGGCGCGCCGCCTGGCTTCAACCAGATCGACTGGGACGCCAAGACGATCACCGTCACGGCCCTGGCCTGGGATGGAACGAGCTATCGCTCGCATCAGGTGTGGCGACTGCCGCGCCGTCAGGACACCCGCAAGGCGACCACCGCGCCCAGCCCGGTCGAGCCCGGCGCGCTGGAAAAGGCGGCGGTCTGAGCCTGTCTCCTCCCCATTTCATAGGGAGGTGGCTCGAAGCGTAGCGGAGCGACGGAGCGGTTTCTTGCTGCATCGCAGCGCCGGTGCGACTTCAAGAGCCCCTCCACCCCGCTTCGCGCGGTCCCCCTCCCCACGCTGTGGGGAGGAGACGGCCGGGATCACCGGAATGGCGGCTCGTCGAAGGCGCGCAGTTTGCGCGAGTGCAGCTTGGAGCCTTCGCTGCGCATCAGGTCGACCGCCTGGATGCCGATCTGCAGGTGTTCGGAGATCGAGCCTTCGTAGAAGCGGTTGGCCTGACCCGGCAGTTTGATCTCGCCGTGCAGCGGCTTGTCCGACACGCAAAGCAGCGTCCCGTAGGGTACGCGGAAGCGATAGCCCTGGGCCGCGATGGTGGCGCTTTCCATGTCGATGGCGACGGCGCGGCTCTGGTTGAAGCGCAGGGCCGACTTGGAATAGCGCAGCTCCCAGTTCCGGTCGTCGGTGGTGACGACCGTGCCGGTGCGCAGGCGCAGCTTGACCTCGTCGCCGGGCATGCCGCTGACCGACTTGGTGGCGTCATACAGGGCGCGCTGAACCTCGGCGATCGACGGGATCGGAATGTCGGGCGGCAGCACCGCGTCCAGAACGTGATCGTCGCGCAGATAGGCGTGGGCCAGGACATAGTCGCCGATGGTCTGGCTGGCGCGCAGGCCCCCGCAGTGACCGATCATCAGCCAGACGTGCGGACGGGTGACAGCCAGGTGATCCGTGATCGTCTTGGCGTTGGACGGGCCGACGCCGATGTTGACCAGGGTCACGCCCTTATGGCCCGGCGCGGTCAGGTGATAGGCCGGCATTTGGTGCTTCTTCCAGGCCGTGTCGCTGATCGCCGCCTCGGGGTTGGGCGTGTCGCGCGTGATCACCACGCCGCCGGCGCAGGACAGGGTCTGATACGGCGAGCCGGGCGTCCGAAGCTGCTCGATGGCCCAACGCACGAACTCATCGACGTAGCGATTGTAATTGGTGAACAGGACATAGGACTGAACGTCGTCCACCGGCGTGCCGGTGTAGTGCTTCAACCGCGCCAGCGAGAAGTCGGTCCGCAGGCCGTCGAAGTGCGACAGGGGGAAGTCGCCGCCCATTTCGAACAGGCCGTCGGCGATCTCGTCGCCGATATGGGCCAGGTCCGTGGTGGGGAACCAGCGCGCCAAGGCCGCCGTCATCGACCGGTCCAGCGCGACCTCCAGCCCATCGGTCACATAGGGGAAGGGGATCTCCTGGCGGGACAGGCCGACCTCGAAGGTCGCATTATATTCCTGCTCCAGCAGGCCCAGCTGTTCGGTCAGATAGGGGCGGAAAAGGTCGGGCCGCGTGATCGTGGTCGAATAGCTGCCCTGTCTCGACAGCCGGGCGTAGGCGCGCGGCTCCAGGTCCTGGGGGCGATCCCCGTCCCAGCGGATGCGAAGTTCGGGATAGGCGAACACCCCTTCGGCGCGTTTGACCGGATCGGGCCGCGCGCCGGTGTTGACGAAATCCCGCACGGCGTCGCGCAGGTTGGTCACGGATTGGGTGTAGAGGGTTTCGAGGCGGTCCAGCGCCGCCTGTGCTGTCATCTGTTCTGTCATGACTTCCTCTAGCGAAGCTTCGCGGCTTTGGCGAGGCGCCGGGCCTTCAAACCCGATTTCGCTGCATTGCAGCAATTTTTGACGGGCGTGCGGTTGCTGATCGGGGCGTGACGGCGCATCTGGCCCGGATGTCTTCTTCCCTTGCGTCAGCGCCCGCCAAGAAGGAGCTCGGCTTCGTCGAGTTCGTCTGTCTCATCGCCCTGATGATGGCGCTGAATGCGCTGGCGATCGATTCCATGCTGCCGGCCCTGCCGCACATCGGCGCCGACCTGAAGGTGGCGACCGACAACGATCGGCAATGGGTGGTTACGGCCTATCTGCTGGGCTTCGGCGGGGCGCAGCTGTTCTACGGTCCGTTGGCGGATCGGTTCGGCCGAAAGCCCGTCCTGCTGTTCGGCGTCGGCGTCTATGTGATGTTCAGCCTGCTGGCGACCCTGGCCCCGACGTTCGAGACGCTGATCATGGCCCGCGTCGGCCAGGGGCTGGGCAGCGCCTGCACCCGCGTGCTGGCCGTCTCCATCGTGCGCGATCGGTATGAGGGGCGCACCATGGCGCGGGTCATGTCGTTCAGCTTCCTGGTCTTCCTGGGCGTGCCGATCCTGGCGCCGTCGCTGGGTCAGATGATCATGCTGGTCGGGCCGTGGCGCTGGATCTTCGCCGGGCTGGGCCTGATCGGGGTCGGCCTGATCGTCTGGGCGTCTTTGCGTCTGCCCGAGACGCTGAAGCCCGAGGATCGCCTGCCGATCCAGGTCAAGCGTCTGACCGCAGCCTACAAGATCGCCCTGACCGACCGCACGGCCGTCGGCTACACCCTGGCCATGACGGCGATCACCGGGGCCCTGTTCGGCTTCATCAACTCGTCGCAGCAGATCTTCGCCGACGTCTTCCATGCCGAGGCGGCGTTTCCGGCGGTGTTCGCGTTGATCGCGGGCGGCATCGCCGTGGCCTCGATCGTCAATGCGCGTCTGGTGGTGAGGCTGGGTTCGCGCAAGATTTCGCACACCGCCCTGATCGGCTTCACCAGCATCGCCGCCATCCATGCGGGGGTGGCGATCAGCGGTCATGAATCGATCTGGACCTTTGCGGTGCTGCAGACCCTGACCATGTTCTGTTTCGGCCTGATCGCGGGCAATTTCGGATCGATGGCCATGGAGACGATGGGCAAGATCGCGGGCACGGCGGCCTCGATCCAGGGCTTCATCTCCACCATCGTCGGCTCGCTGCTGGGCTTTGCGGTGGGCCAACAGTTCAATGGCACGACCATTCCGATGTCGGTCGGCTTCACCGTCTTCGGTTTGATCGCCCTGGGTTGGGTGCTGTTCGCCGAGCGGGGACGGCTGTTCCGGGCTCATCACGCGCCGGTCGCCGCCAAGGCTTGATCTTTTTCGCGTTTCCGCGCGTTCTCCGGGCCAATCGTCAAGATCAGCCCAGGAAAACCTCGATGACGCTGAAAGCGCTCGGTCTCGTCTCCGCCCTCGCCCTGGCCGCCGCCATGGGTCTGAGCGCCTGCTCCACCACAACGGGAGGGTCGGCCATGACCCCGCCCGCCATCGCCCCAGCGCCCGGTCCCGAAGCGGTGGACGTCCACACCCACGCCCGCCCCGAGATCGCCCGCGTCGTCGATGTGGCCCTGGATCTGACCGCCGACTTCAACGCCAAGACCCTGGCGGGCACGGCGACCCTGGACATCCTGGCGATCCCGGGCGCCAACGAGATCGTGCTGGATATCCGCGACCTGGACATTCAGGACGTGCGCGACGCGGCGGGTCAGCCGCTGCGCTATGTCGTCGGCGACAATGACGCCGTTCTGGGCCAGCCGCTGACGGTCTATTTCCCGGCCTTCGCCGCCAATGAGCGACGCAAGATCACCATCCGCTATTCGACCCGCCCGAACGCAGCGGCGCTGCAATGGCTGAACCCCAGCCAGACGGCCGGCGGACAGAAGCCCTATCTGTTCAGCCAGGGCCAGGCGATCCTGACCCGCACCTGGGTGCCGACCCAGGACAGCCCGGGCATCCGCCAGACCTATTCGGCCCGCATCACCGCGCCGGAAGACCTGACCGTGGTCATGAGCGCCGATCACCTGACGCCCAACGGCGAGCGGGCCGCAGACGGCATGAAGACCTGGCGCTTCCGGATGGACAATCCGATCCCGCCCTATCTGATCGCGCTGGGCGTCGGCGACATCGCCTTTGCGCCGTTCGACGGCCGCACCGGGGTCTGGACCGAGCCCAGCCGCCTGCGCGCCGCCCAGTGGGAGCTGGAACCGACCGCCCAGATGGTGACGGCGGCCGAGAAGCTGTACGGCCCCTATCGCTGGGGCCGCTATGACCTGTTGGTCTTGCCGCCCTCCTTCCCGTTCGGCGGGATGGAAAATCCCAAACTGACCTTCGCCACCCCGACCATCATCGCCGGCGATCGCTCGCTGGTGTCGCTGGTCGCGCACGAACTGGCGCACTCCTGGTCGGGCAATCTGGTCACCAACGCGACCTGGAACGACTTCTGGCTGAACGAGGGCTTCACCGTCTATTTCGAGAACCGGATCATGGAGTCGGTCTATGGCCATGACCGCGCCATGCAGGAGCAGGTGCTGGGCTGGGACAGCCTGCAGGACACGCTGAAGTCCCTGCCGGCGGCGGACACCCGCCTGCATCTGGACCTGAAGGGCCGCGATCCCGACGACGGCATGAACGACATCGCCTATGAGAAGGGCGCCCTGTTCCTTCGCACCATCGAACGCACCGTCGGGCGGGATCGGTTCGACGCCTGGCTGCGCGGCTATTTCGATCGCAACGCCTATCGCCCGATGACCACGGCCATGTTCCTGAAGGACATCCGCGACAACCTGATCAAGGGCGACGCAGCGCTGGAAAGCCAGTTGCAGATGGACGCCTGGGTCTATCAGCCGGGACTGCCGTCCAACGCCGTCGCGCCGGTGTCCCACGCCTTCGAGCCGGTGGACGCGGCCGCCGTCGCCTTCTTCAAGGACAAGGGACCGGCCTCGGCCATTCCGTGGGCGGACTGGAACACCCAGCAGCGCCAGCGCTTCCTGGGCTGGCGTCCCGAGGGTCTACGGACAGGCGCCGACTGGCTGACGGACGCGCAGCTGGCCGATCTGGAGCGCACGCTGAACCTGGCGAACGAAGGCAACGCCGAACTGACCTTCGCCTGGCTGCAGATCGCCCTGGCCCATCGCTATCAGCCGTCGGTCGCCACGGCCGAGAAGTTCCTGACCAGCCAGGGCCGTCGCAAGTTCGTCCTGCCGCTGTTCCAGACCCTGTGGAACGAGGGCGACTGGGGTCGCAGCAACGCGCGGCGCATCTACGCCGAGGCCCGGCCGCTGTATCACCCGGTCACCAGCGGTTCGGTCGATCAACTGGTCGGACGGCCGTAAACCATCGGCAGCGTCTCCTCCCCACAGCGTGGGGAGGAGGACCGCGAAGCGGTGGAGGGGTTCTTCAAGTCCCACGGGCACAGGGGATGCGCGAAAAGCCCCTTCGTCTCTCCGCTGCGCTTCGAGCCACCTCCCCATGACATGGGGAGGAGACGATGCTCAGCCATCATAATGCCGCTGGTCCATCCGCAGCGATTTCAACCGCTTGCCGATTTATGTCCCCCGTCTCCCATCCACGGGGTCAAACGGCCCCATAATACGCCCGTCTCGTCGCATCGGAGGGCTCGCCTGGCCTGCGACCTTGCGGCGGCGAGAGCGGAGGGAACGGGGGCGATGGTGAAATCCCGTCGCGGCGCCGGGGCTGATCGGCCGGGGAATCGCCCCGGCGTCCGCAGTCGCGTCGCAGGGTCGAGGGGGATACTCGGCCGAACCGGGGATCGGGGATCGCTGCTCCGACCCGCCCGTCGCAGGCTTATGGGGTTAGGCGATAAGACCGCCACCGCTCGGCGCCCCGAGCTTGCAGGCCAACCCACCGCGCGGAGCGTCACACCCTTCGTCGAAACGGTACTTACAAACTCACACTCCGGGCGAAGGCCCGGCACTCCGCCCAGCCCTCCAAACTTCGCTGCGACCGCGCGAGGATGAAGACGCTTGCCCGCGTTGCGGTGCGGCGCCCTATCGTCTATCCCGCCGAAACAGATTTCGACTGGAGCTTT
Source organism: Brevundimonas vesicularis (assembly GCF_900445985.1). Lineage (GTDB taxonomy): Bacteria > Pseudomonadota > Alphaproteobacteria > Caulobacterales > Caulobacteraceae > Brevundimonas > Brevundimonas vesicularis_D. The sequence goes on along the minus strand of NZ_UAQP01000014.1, from coordinate 301,378 downwards.
CCCCATGGCTGACCTCGCCCCCGGCGTCGTGACCCTCTTTGGAGGTTCGGGCTTTATCGGGTCGCAGGCGGTGCGCGCCCTGGCGCGTCGCGGCTGGCGCATTCGGGTGGCCGTGCGCAACCCGGTCCTGGCGATCGAAATCCAGCCGCTGGGCGATCCCGGACAGATCCAGTTCATGCGCTGCGACATCACCAACCCGGCGGATGTGGCGCAGGCCGTGCGCGGCGCGGACGCCGTCGTCAATCTGGTCGGCGTCCTGCATGACGCAGGCGGCAAGCGCGGCTTCGACGCCGTCCATACCGAGGCGGCCAAAACCATCGCCGAGGCCGCCAAGGCGGCGGGCGTGCAGCGCCTGGTCCAGATCTCGGCCATCGGCGCCGACGCCGCCAGCCCCTCGGCCTATGGTCGCACCAAGGCCCAGGCCGAGGCGGCCGTTCGCGCCGTCTATCCGGACGCGGTGATCCTGCGTCCGTCGCTGGTGTTCGGCGCTGGCGACAGCTTCCTCAATCGCTTCGCCGCCATGGCGACGATGGCGCCGGCCCTGCCGCTGATCGGCGGCGGCGAGACCCGGTTCCAGCCGGTCTATGTCGGCGATGTCGCCGAGGCCATCGCGCGCGGCGTGACCCGCGCGGACGCCGCCGGCCGCACCTATGAACTGGGCGGGCCGAGCCTGTACACCTTCCGCGAGGTGCTGGAGCTGGTGCGTCGTGAGACGGGCCGCGACCGGATGCTGGTTTCGGTGCCCTTCATCGTCGCCAAGCCCCTGGGTTCGCTGCTGCAACTGAGCCGGTTCGTCGGCATCACGCCGCCGCTGACCCGCGATCAGGTGCTGATGCTGGAGAAGGACAATGTGGTCGCGCCCGACGCCCTGGGCCTGAGCGCCCTGTGCATCGACCATCCGGCCGGCATGGCGGCGATCGCCCCGTCCTATCTGTGGCGCTACCGCGTCGGCGGCCAGTTCGCCGAAGCGCCCGCCCACTGAACCCTCCCCATCTGATGCCGCCGCCGGTCGCCTTCGCGCCCGGCGGCGTCTTCTGTTCGGGAACAAAGAGTGCACAGCTTAAGGATGCCGGCCACGCGCCCCCAGTTCTCCTCGATCGATACGCCTGACCTGAACGACGCGCGGGCGTTGTTGGCGCGCGTCTGGGGTCACGCCGACTTCCGGGGGCTGCAGGGGCGGGTGGTCGAGCAAATCCTGTCGGGCGGCGATGTGCTGGCGGTCCTGCCGACCGGCGGCGGCAAGAGCGTCTGCTATCAGATCCCGGCCATCCTGCGCCCCGGACTGGGGCTGGTGGTGTCCCCCCTGATCGCCCTGATGACCGATCAGGTGGAGGCGTTGAAGCAGCAGGGCGTCGCGGCGGCGCGGCTGGATTCCGGC